>JAIEAO010000185.1 GCA_029071345.1 Muribaculaceae bacterium
CATTAGAAATCATCTGAAAGAATCATAACCTATGCAAAACTCAATTTTGAGATTGATATGGATACTGCCGGTTATATTATCGATAGCATTCTATTCCTACGCCCATGATTCAATCATAGTGACGGGAGAAGTTAAAAATATCTTGCCGGATGGATCTCGGACGCTAATAATCAATGAATGCGACCCGGGAGAGAAGAGCGAACGAAGGGTGGTGAGTCTTGATTCTACGGCGGTGTTCCGTGAGGAAATACCTTTGGCATATCCTCATACATTTACAATTAATTATACCAGAGGAAATTTCATTAATCTGTTTGCCGAACCGGGAGACTCGATCCATATCTCTATTGATGCATCAAAGGCCCCCTTTACATATCACCTGACAGGCGACAAAGCACGTTTCAACGAACAGTATGCACACGCCTGTCAAGATCTGAACCATCTCTTATATACGGTTGATATTCCGAAAGATAGCGTTGACAACACGGAATTTATGTCAATATTCAAGCGTGAGTATAAACGTGTAACTACAGAGCTCGATAAATATATCGCGAAAAATAATATAGATCAGGATGTAGCTTCGTTATTGCGTATCGGAACATTGTTCGATATGTCAAACATGACGTTGGATTATTGGATCGACAGGTCTGCTGAGGATAGAATCGCTTTTATTACAGACGATGTTTTCGATCTCTTGAATCCGGATAATACCAAACTTATGATTTTCCCGTATCACATCTCGAGTTTAGGAGATTTGATGCCTGAATTCATAACTTCTTTGCCTAAAAGCACATTGCGCGATATAATGTATGCCATGGAAGCGGAATATGCCGGACAACTTCCCTCTCCTACAGACTTTTATAACGAGGGATATTACGATCGCATTTTTGAAAAAAACGATAAGGGGGATTTAAACCTGACTAACATACCCGACGGTAATTTCTTTGCTTATAAAGGAGGAGAAATTGCAGAAATCGAAAACAGGAATGTATTGGAATGGATAAAAGATTTCTGCAAAGGGAAGACGGCCTATCTTGATGTGAGTGCGACATGGTGCGGTCCCTGTCGCAATGCTATCAAGGGAAGTCAGAGCATTAGGAAACATTTTGAGGGCACTGATGTCGTGTTTGTAATTTTATGGCTTAAATCTGATATTGAGACTTGGAAAAAATTAGCACCGACAATAGACAACGCGGTTCAGGTTTTTGTTAATGACGATGACACAAGCAATCTGATCATAGGAGCACTCGGCGTTAACGGATTCCCGACTTATAAATTTATCAATAGAGATGGCTCCATGGTTTCAGAAGATGTGCCCCATTTCATGAATCCTTACTTAATCGAATATCTTAAACTGAGATCAGGTTTGTAGATACAGGCAAATATGATTATATTTGTGTGATAATGTGTCGGGAATGAATAATCCGTTTGAGTATACGCCTGATGAGGCGTGCAATGCGGCGTTTCGCAAACTGACGGAAAGGATAGCTGCCCTGAAGCATAGCGATAAACCTGCAGATATCGATTTCTGCCGCGAACTGGAGGCAGGAAAGATGCTCGGTGTGCTTATCGCTAAGGATGAGCATGGTGAGCAACATACATTGTATGCTTTCTCGGGGCAACTGGGCGACGGCGGTTTTCACTATGACGGGTTCGTAGGCCCGGTGTTCGATTATCTCCGGCCCGACGGATATTTCAAAACCAACGAGAGGGAGATTTCCCGACAGAATGCAGAGATTGCTCTTTACGAAAAAGAGGTATTATCTCCCATTAGGAATGAATATCAACGCAAGAAGGAGCTGTCGGATAAAGAGATTGGAGCGTATCGGGAGGTCTGCCGTTTGTCAAAATTAGAGAGAAAAGCCAGAAGAGAGGCAGGACTATCCGATGAGGCGGAACTGGCTACGATGATTCGTCAGAGTCAGTTTGAGAAGGCTGAGCTTCACCGACTGAAGAAGCGCGCAGTTGCCGAACTTGAACCACTGGCCACGAAATTAAAAGATGCCGAATCTCATCTGCTTGCAATGAAAGAGAAACGGCGTGCAGACTCCGAAGCATTGCAGAGTTGGCTATTCTCCAGTTTTATGGTACGGAATGCCCGGGGTGAGAGCCGCAGTCTGAGCGGGATTTTTGCAGACACACCCCTGAAGACACCACCCTCGGGCGCAGGGGAATGTTGCGCGCCGAAACTTTTGCAGGCTGCTTATCTACGTGGCTGGTACCCCGTGTCGATAGCGGAATATTGGTACGGCAAACCGAAGGGTGGAGAAGTCCGTCGACATGGCGAGCATTATCCGGCATGCCGTGGCAAATGCCTTCCCGTTCTCACATGGATGCTTCAGGGGCTTTCGATAGAGCCGCCGCTCGATCATGATTGGCGGGCACGGGCGGAATATCACCCTGAAATTATTTACGAAAACCGATGGTTTTGCGTCGTTGACAAACCGAGCGGGATGCTCTCAGTGCCCGGCAAAGGGGAAGCCGTATCACTGCAACAGTGGCTCGCCAAGAAATATCCCGACAGGGAGGTAAAAGTCGCTCATCGACTCGACCAGGACACTTCGGGTTTGATCGTCGCAACATTCGGGGAGCTTGCGTTTAAGGTGATGCAATCGCTTTTTGCCACCCGCAATGCGCACAAGACCTACATAGCAGACTTGGAGGGCGACTTCGAAACGCTCGGCATTCCTCAACACGGGCGCATCGAACTCCCGCTGTCTCCCGACTGGCTCGACCGCCCGCGCCAACGAGTCGACTTTGAAAGAGGTAAGTCCGCGGTCACAGATTATGGATTTCAGGGCGTATCAGAAGGCCGAAGCCGCATAATCTTCCATCCCCTCACCGGTCGCACACATCAGTTGCGCGTACACGCCGCCTCCGAAATGGGGCTTGGCATGCCTATCGTCGGCGACCGCCTGTACGGTAACAATACCCACAACAGTCTATGCGCCAATGATTCCAGCCACAGTCATCCCAATTCCGCACAAAATATCAAGCGGCTTCACCTCCACGCCTATCGGTTGGAATTCACCTTCCCCATCGACCGCCGACACTACTCCTTCCACTCTCCCCTTCCCTTCTAATCTTAGTTGAGAGTTGAGGCGTAAAGAAAGGGAGAAATAATGGTTGCACCGCAACGCGGCGCCAAAATATAATTTGATCATACAAACCCCGGTTTCTTCGCCGCATCTGCCGCTTCATCACCGGGGTCTACATCAGTATAGCCGCTATAGTGGCTTTTTTATTACTTATCTCCCTGCTGCACCCAGATGAGCTTGGAGGGGTTGTAGCCACGGCGCTTGGCTTCGGCAAGGATCTTTGACTTCACCTCAGCGGAGATCTGCGGAGTGCGCGAGAGTATCCAGAGATAGTCGTCACTTCCACCGCCGATGAGCGCATATTGATAGTCATCGTCAAGGAGCATAACGCGATAGTCGGAATAGAAAGGTCCGAAGAATGAGACGCGAAGTCGCGCAGGGGTATCTGTCAGTTTGGCAACTCCCTTTGCCTCTTTAGGTTTGCCGTTCTTAACGCCGGTGTTGAGCACCGTGACTTTCCCATCGTCACGAAGCACATAGCTCGCTTTTGTATGCTCCATCCTCCGTTCGAACTTATGGTCATAACGTGCGATTTCATACCAGTCGCCTAAAAAGCGATTCAGGTCAAAGTTAGTCACTACGGAATTGTCTACCGTCAGTTTGCTGCATCCTGCCAGTAAGCAAAGCAGCACGGATAAGGTCGTGATCTTCTTCATGTTGCTTATATAATTTTAGTGAAACTAATGTACTATAACAACACCCTTATCGTGAAAAAGTCGCTTCCCTCCCAATTTTTAACACCCTTTACCTTTTCTTAATAAATCAAATCACATCCTCACATTAACAGTTTCAAGCTTTTAAGAATTTGCAAATGTTATATAAATGAATTATATTTGCAAACAAAATGATAACACTATGGAAGCAGCAATTCAAAAGAAAGCCACAATGTTTCGCCTGAATGTAGACCTCATCGAGCGATTAAAGGAGATGGCAAAACGCGAACACCGAAGCCTGAACAACTTCGTGGAGTGCGTATTGCTTGACGTGGCATACAATGAGCCCAACGAGATCACCAAAGCCGCGATTGAGGAGGCAAGAAGCGGCAGACTCCGGGATGTGCCCCCTGTTGACACCTCCTCAGTTGAAGCCATGTTCAAATCAAATAATTTATGATTAAGAGTATGAAGTATTATCTGAATATAGGGTCGAACGAGGGTAACCGGCTGATGAACCTGTCGCGCGCGGTGAGTGCGATCGAGAAGGAGTTCGGCTGGTTCGAATTGTCACATCATATCGAGTCGGAGCCATGGGGCTTCAAGTCGCCCAATAAGTTTCTCAATATCGGAATGTTGATAATCTCCGACCGCGAACCGCTCGATGTGCTCCATGCGTTGCAGGCGATCGAGAAATCGATCTCACCGAAGGCCCACCGCAACCCTGACGGATCGTATCGCGACCGCCTTATCGACATAGACATCATGGCAGTGGACAACATCGAGATGCAGACACCCGAGCTGACGCTCCCACACCCGCACCTTCAGGACCGCACCTTCTTCCTCGAACCCTATAATTACCTCCGCTCCATAAGTCAAGATAAATAATTATTCTAATAATATGAAATCATTCATCTTATCCGCATTGCTTCTCTCGTCGGCAGCAATGAGCGCACAGGGGGAGACACCCCGCTGGCTCCGCAATGTCGCCATCTCGCCTGATGGTTCAACGATTGCGTTCACCTATAAGGGTGACATCTTTACCGTTCCCGTCAGCGGAGGAAAGGCCTTCCAGCTCACTTCCAACCACGCTTACGACACCAACCCCGTCTGGAGCAACGACGGCTCTGTCATCGTCTTTGCAAGCGATCGCGAAGGGTCGATGGACCTCTATTCGGTGGAGAGCAAGGGAGGCACACCTGTGCGCATTACGACCTCTACCGGTGCGGAGACACCCCTAACCTTCCTTAACGATGAAGAGGTGCTTTTCACCACCTCAACAATGCCCTCGAAAGATTCTTCGCGCGCCCCGTTCCTGACGCAGACATGGAAAGTTAATGTCATCAAACCCGGCGCACGCCCCGAACTTTATCTGTCACTGCCGATGCTCAGCGCGGATGTTTCGGCCGACGGAAAACTCCTGTATCAGGATAAGAAAGGTTTCGAGAATATATGGCGCAAGCATGAGCGCAGTTCCGGCACTTCGGATATCTGGCTCAGCGATAACGGCACTTTCCGCAAGCTCACCGACTTCAACGGCCACGACCTCAATCCGGTATGGAAAAAAGACGGCAAATCTTTCTACTTCATCAGCGAGGAGGACGGCACGCTTAACGTTTTCGAGAGTTCGGTTGACAACGCGACGCATAAGCAGCTCACCCACTTCAAGGAGCATCCGGTGCGTCATCTTTCCGCTTCTGAAAACGGCGTTCTTGCGTTCTCTTGGGATGGTGACTTATACACACTCACTCCCGGCGGCGAGCCACAGAAGCTGAATGTGGAGATAATCGCCGACCAGTATGACGGCGACCGCGTAAAATATTTCACCGGTAACGGCGCGACCACGATGGCCGTGTCTCCCTCGGGCGACGAATTGGCGTTCGTAATACGTGGAGATGTCTACGTCACCGATGCCAAATACAAGACTACCAAGCGAATCACCGACACTCCGGCTCAGGAGCGCAATGTAAGTTTCTCGAAAGATGGTCGCACACTCGTATATGACTCCGACCGCGACGGCTATTGGCAGCTTTTCACCGCCACAATCAAGAATCCCGACGAGAAGCAGTTCGCCTACGCATCGGAAATAGAGGAGCAGCCCCTCTATAAATGCGCTACTGCCGCCCAGCAACCGGAATATAGCCCTGACGGCAAAAAGATTGCTTTTCTTGAAGACCGCACCACGCTCAAGGTGATCGATCCTGCTACGAAGAAAGTCACCACTGCTCTCGACGGCAAGTATAATTACTCATACTCAGACGGCGACATCAGTTTCGCATGGAGTCCTGACAGCAAATGGTTGCTCGTGGACTACATCGGCGTGGGAGGCTGGAACAACACCGATGTCGCTTTAGTCAAGGCCGATGGCTCGGAGGTTATAGACCTCACCGAAAGCGGATACGCCAACGGTAACGCCAAATGGGCTCTCGACGGCAAGGCCGTGACCTATTACACCGGCAAATACGGAATGAAAAGCCAGGGTTCGTGGGGCAATCAAGGCGACATCATGCTCATGGCTCTCGACGGCGAGGCGTGGGATGATTTCCGTGCCACTGAAGAGGAGGCAGCCCTGAAGGAGAAAGCCGAGAAAGATAAAAAGGAAGAGTCTGAGAAAGAAGCCGACAAGAAAAAAGATAAGAAATCCGGTAAGAAGGGAAAGAGCGAAGACAAGGCCGATCAAGCAGTGAAAGACCTTAAGTTTGACCTTGAAAACCGCAAACATCGTCTCGCTCGACTCACGGGCAGCTCTTCGTCGGTCGGCGACTATTTCCTCAACCCGAAAGGCGATAAGTTCTATTACATAGCCGGCGCTACCGAAGGAGGTTCCAACCTCATGGTCCGCGACCTCAAGAAGGGAGAGACAAAAGTTCTGGCAAAAGGTGTAAGCGGAGGGTTGGCTACAGACGCCAAAGGTGAGAAACTTTTCCTTATCTCCGGTAAGGGGATGCAGAAGGTGAACCTTGAAAACGGCACTACCGAACCGGTGGAATTCGAGGCTCCTTACGACCGCAAGCCCTCGCTCGAACGCGAGTATATCTACGATCACGCCGTGCGTCAGGTAAACGATAAATTCTACGACAAGGATATCCACGGCATCGACTGGGAAGGCTACGGCAAGCATTACCGCGAATTCCTCCCCTACATCAACAATAACACTGACTTCTCCATCCTCCTCAGCGAACTCTTGGGCGAGCTCAACGCATCGCACACCGGTTCGGGATATTCACGCCCCGCAGCATCGCTGCAGACTGCGGAATTAGGTGCATTCTTTGATCAGAGCTACAATGGCGACGGTCTGAAAGTGGCAGAGGTGCTTCCCCGAGGTCCGCTGGCATCAAAGAAAGTGAATGCTCAACCCGGCGACATCATCCTCTCGATTGATGGTCAGCCTATTCAGGCCGGAAAAGATTATTACCCTCTGCTCGAAGGTAAGGCCGGAAAGAAAACCCGCCTCGGCATTCAACGCCCTGCAACGGGCAAGACCGATTACGTGGAGATGAAACCTATCTCGCTCGGAGCTGTGTCAGATCACCTATACCACCGTTGGGTGGAGCATAATCAGGCCGTAGTCGATTCCCTTTCGGGAGGCAAGATCGGCTATGTGCATGTGCGCGGCATGGACGGCAGCAGCTACCAGACAGTCTACGACCAGCTCCTCGGTAAATACCGCAACTGCGATGCCGTGATCGTCGATA
The DNA here is from genome assembly GCA_029071345.1 of Muribaculaceae bacterium. Lineage (GTDB taxonomy): Bacteria > Bacteroidota > Bacteroidia > Bacteroidales > Muribaculaceae > Lepagella. The sequence goes on from JAIEAO010000185.1 coordinate 7,444, forward strand.
CGCGTTTCAACGGCGGTGGCTGGCTTCACAACGACCTTGCCATCCTTCTCAGCGGTAAGGAGTATTCACGCTTCATGCCACGCGGTCAATACATCGGATCAGAGCCGTTCTCACAGTGGCACAAACCGTCGGTGATGCTCGTCAACGAAAGCAACTATAGCGACGCACACGGTTCACCGTTCGTATATCAGACTCTCGGCATCGGCGATGTGGTCGGCGCACCAATCCCCGGCACCATGACTGCCGTATGGTGGGAGACACAGATCGACCCCTCACTCTACTTCGGCATCCCACAGGTGACCAACGTTGACATGAACGGCAACGTGCTTGAGAACCATCAGCTCAACCCCGATGTGCTCATCTACAACAACCCCGGCGACGAACTGAAAGGTCACGATGCGCAGCTCGAAGGCGCCGTCCGTCACCTCCTCAACAAAACCGCCAAATAAACCCCCAAGGATACAGCGCAAAAAGCCTCCATCCGGAGGCTTTTTTTGTGTTTACAGTTTGATGTAGATGCGCTTGCGGTAGAGGGGGTAGCCGATGAGGCCGACGACGAGCATGAGAGAGACGGAGTAGACGGCGGAGGCGAGTTTCGGTTCGGCGATCCAGCTTGAAAGCCAGCCGTAGATTTCAGCTTTGGCTCCGGTGGTGCCGAGGATTACCCCTGCGACTCCCCCGAGAACGTACAGGAATAAGGGATTGACACCGAATGCCTCGAAGAATTTGAATCCGCGGTGCCATCCTTTTTCATCGGTGAAATAAGCCAATGTAGCAAGCAACGCCGCTGCCATGCCGCAGGTGATAAGCACATAGCTGGGGCTCCAGATGCGTTTGTTTTCCGGCAACAGCCAACTGAGGATAAATCCTCCGACCATCATGAGCATCGCTGTGACGAAGAGCTGTGTAAGGCGTGTGTTGAGGTTCTCTTTCTTCACGAGGATAGCACCGCAGCAGAAACCGATGATGGTATGTGCCACGGCGGGCACTGTTCCCAAGATACCTTCCGGGTCTACGGGGCGTCTGGTGTAGAGATGTCCTTCGGGGAGGAGCCATCGGTCGATGACGGCGTTTATGTTGGAGAGGTCGTTGACATAACCGTTGAAGGCAAGGAGCAGCCAGCCGTAGACTGCGAGGAGCACGACGGCGGTCCATGCCATGGCGCGTTTGCTCATGTAAAGGGCCATGAGCGACACAATACCGTAGCAGAGCGCTATGCGTGTCAGCACACCCGTGAGACGGAGATGACCGAAATTGAGCCATCCTTTACCGCTCATTCCGTTGGCAAACCAATGTATGGCCCACCCGACAATCATAATCAGCAGCGTGCGTTTCACAATCTTTTTAATTGTGGAGGCATTGCGTGCGAAGCCTCGGCGCGACATGGAGATATAGGTAGTGATACCCATGATGAAGAGGAAGAAGGGAAACACGAGGTCGCACACAGTGATGCCGTTCCAGTCGCTGTGTTCGAGATGCAGATAGCTATGAGGGCCGCCGGCGTTGTTTACAATAATCATGCAGACGATGGTCATTCCGCGCATGATGTCGAGAGAAAGAAGTCGTTTCATATCGGTTTTCAGTTGTTAGTTTTCAGTAGGGACGCGATATATCGCGTCCGCGAATAATAAGTGTGCTCACTGCGTTCGCACCACAATCCTCATAATCTCAAGAGTGTCTATAATTCCTAACTCCTAATTCCTAATTAAATCGAAATGTGAGACCTTGCCCCCTTCGAGAGGCTTGCCGTTGAGCATCATCCGGTCATCCCGGGCGGTTATCGTAACCGGGTTTCCACCTCGCGGGGTGATTGTGATCCGATCGAAGAGTGGATAACCGAGGTAATAGTCAGGGGTAGAAGGCGCCACAGGATAAAGACCCATGGCTGAGAAGACATACCATGCCGACATCTGACCGGCATCATCATTACCAGATAGTCCACCGGGCACGTTCAGATATTCCGTGTCAAGGATATGGCGCACCTGTTTGCGGGTCTTTTCCGGTTTGCCAAGGTCATTGTAGAGATACGCCACCTGATGGCAAGGTTCGTTGCCATGCCAGTAGCGATGCTCGCTGAACATGGAATCCAACTTGGCTTCGGCGGTAGCCTTGCCTCCTAAAGCCTCGAACAAACCTTGCGGATCGTGGGGCACATACCATGTGTAGTGACACGGCGCACCCTCCGTGATTGCTGAGTGAAATGTGAAAGGGTTAGTGCCTTTCACAAACGATCCGTCGGCATGGCGACCGTTGGCATATCCCAATTCCGGGTCTATGACGTTGCGCCAGTTACCCGAGCGGCGCAACAGTTCCCGCTCATCTTCCGTCTCGCCCAACATCGAGGCTATCCGCGAAAGGGCATAATCATCAAAGGCATATTCCAACGTGCGCGATGTCTGCTCTTTCTTATGGAATGCTTCGTTAACGCCATCCTCCACCGGAATATAGCCGTAATGAAGATAGCTTTTCAAGGCGCGCCGCCCCATACCGTCTGTGTATTCAGTATAAGTGTCAGGCGATTCAAAAGCGTTTCGGCGAAGCAGGCGGTAAGCCTCCGCAAGGTCGAAATTGTCAATCCCTTTCACTGCCGCATCTGCAATAGCAACCGCGCAGTGGTCGCCGATCATGGCCGACGTGTAGCTTCCCCAGCAAGGGAAAATAGGCATCCATCCACCCTGCTGACCTTTCAGCACAAGGCTCTGCATCATCTCGCCGCTCCTCTCAGGATCGATAAGCGTAAGCAACGGATGCAGCGCACGATAAGTGTCCCACATGCTGTAGTCATCGTAAAACTCACCGTTCTCCATCTTAAGAATCTCATCACCTTTGGCAAATCGGGGATAACAGCCGTCGACATCGCTTATTACGCGAGGCAACAGTGAGCATCGGTAAAGCGAACCGTAAAATTTCGCACGGTCCTCAAGCTTGCCACCCTCCACGGCTATAGCGTCCAAGCGTTCATCCCATTTACGCGCCGATGCACTTCTCACGGCATCGAAATCCCATCCGGGAATCTCAGCCACAAGGTTCTTTCTTGCACCATCCAATGAGGTGAACGATGATCCGGCTTTGAACACCACCGGCCTGTCTTTCTTGGCCTTGAAACTGAGATAGGCACCGATATGTGGCTGATTTTTAAGAGCTGTTTGCTTGGCCATGACTGTGTCTCCGCGGAACACGCCATAATCTTCAATCTCCAACCCTTCCGGGATGTTTATGACAAAATAGCCTGATCCTCCCGTCGGCTCTCCCCAGCCTTGATAAATGCGGTGGATGGGGTTGTGTCCGCGGATCTCGCGCTTGGCGAGGTCAATCTCGATGCTGCCCTCCCCTTCGTCGGAATTGGGATTTACCACGAGATGACCGATGCCGTCATTATCGTATGTAAAGCGGAACATTCCGGCTCTCGACAGACCTGTCATCTCAGCCTTCAATCCCTCTTCGGGCAATTTTACTGAATAATAATCGGGGCGAGCGATCTCCGTGGCTCGGTCCATACGGGTTGCACGAGAAGCCGGCGATGTGCGCAGCTCGCCCCCCGAGGCGTGCAAGGTCATGGAGCCGTAATCTTGCGTGCATCCTCCTACGATCCAATGGCTGTTGCGGAAACCTTGCAGATTTGTATCGGAATAATAATATGGCGCGATACATTTCAGCTCCGTGTCGCGCGTCTGCGGCGTCCAGAGGTTCATGCCATGTGGCACACCCACTGCCGGCAATGTCTGACCGTGTTCTTCCGAACCTTTGCCAAAAAGACCCGCCGTGCGCGTTACCGCCGCATCAGTACCTACACGCGTATCCACCAATTCAAGCGCACGCTCAGCCGACACCGATAAAGCTACCGATGCCGCCATCCCAATCATCAATCCAACCGAATATATCCTAAATCGACTAACCATTAACTATTAACCTTTAACCATTAACTTATCTTACGATTTTATTTGTAGTCACAGTGCCGTCGGAGAGACGTTTGCGAACGATCGTGATACCCTTCTCTACGGGTTCATCGATTTTCAATCCCTGTGTAGTGAAATATTCCGTCGACACCCGTTCATCCTCACCTACGAGTGCAGTCACATCCGATGATCCGTTCTCTACATATTCTTCTATCTCCTGCGGCTCCAGAGCGCGGTTAAAGACGCGCAGTTTGTTCACACTCACGGCCGTTCCCAGACTCATATCATGACTCCGACCTATATAGGTCAGCGTCCGATGATCAGGGATAAGGCCGATGAGACCGGAACCGGCAAGTTCGCCATTGACATATAACGAGGCTTCTCCGTCGGAAACCACAATCGCCACCGACACCATCACATCCCGATCCACCTCCGGACCTATAATCATATCCTGCTTATCATCCTTGACTCCCGTGAGCGTTACGACTCCACTGTTCGCAAGACAGAGCGTAAGATTATTTTCCTTACCATATCCTGTGGAGAACAATGGTTTGGAAGAGCGGGTGGCATTCATTATTACAGTAAACTCATCGCTGTCAAGAATAGTATAAGGCAATTGCGCGAATTGCCCGGAATTCAAGGTCAACGCTTCGTTTCCAAACGATGGAGTCTGGGATGTCCAGACAGAGAAGTTGTTCTCCCCTGCGTCGGAAAGGTCTGCCATCAATGGGAAGTAGGCGATCTCTCCGGTATTCGGCGCAACACTTGCAGCTGCCGTTTCTGAATCTCCCGATCGGTTGCCTGATGCATCCATGGCTACGATCTTATAATCATACCGTCCTCCCGATACGGTATTATCAAGGAATCGGACATCTTTCAATCCGCGGGCGATGATATTAAATTTTCCTGAATTGCCTTCAGCTCTCAGCACCATGTAACTGATCTCTCCCGCGTCGGCCACCGGAGTCCATTCAAGCATCACCGATGCCGACCGGGACGTTGCCTTCAAACCTTGCGGCACATCGGGAGCGTCAAATTCCAACGGTGCGTCCACAGGCACGAAACGCCACATCTGACTGGCATTGTCCGCGCGTTCCTGCTGAGTGAGGTTGGCGGAAGACTGCCCGGAGCATTGCAGATACAGCGCGCTGTGCTTGTTGCGGATATGAAACCATCCATCACCGTCATATTCGAGCGACCACTGCTGATTAGCACCCGTTCCAGGGGCATAGAATATCATATACTGGCCGGCGTTGAGGCTGTAATTGAGATCGTCCATACGCTGACCGTTCTGGGAGTTGGAGATCCAGAAATAGCTGAAATCTCCCCCGACATCGTTAGGTACAGGTTTAACGGTCCATTTCTGATGCGATGCGCCGGTGTAGGTCTGTTGCTGGATGCGCGTCTGATTGGAGGTGCTTGAATTGCGACCGCCGAGTGCCATCTTGCTGTTCTTGTTAACTAAGATATAGTCGCCATCGATGAGCGGACGGATATCTTCACCCATCTCTATCGCGACCACATTCTCTGCGTTACGCTGATATTCGGTCTGATAAGCACCGTTGGGATCAGCCGGCAAAGACACCGTATATTCTCGGAGCGGCCCATGACCATCGACGAAAACATCGCCGTTGACCGAAACAAAATTGAACACCGAAGGTCTCGCCTGACGTTCCGAACAACCGAGGAAGCCCTGGATCTTACCGTCGGGCGCACGATATACCGAGGCCGCCGACCACGCGGTGCGGTTCTCGGCATAACCGAGACGTTCGCCGAAGCTCGCTTTCATGAATTCGCCGCGCGCAAGCTCGGCCGTGCCCCACCAGATACCGGTCTGCATACCGTATTCCACGCCGACCATAGCCTCCATCACGTTGTGAAGCTCATCGGCCGTGGCGTGCTTGCCGTCTTCCCTCACTTTGGTGAAGAAGTCGGCGTAGTGGTTGAAGTCGCCGGCCAGCTGATGAGTGTTTCCCTCATCGAGAAACTCTTTGTTATATTCATACCATCTCAGGGCCTCGTCGTCGTTGAGCGTATTGCCGCCGCTGATGCGGATATCCTTGAATCGAGGATATTTCGTAAAATCTTTCAGATTTTTTGCAATCTCATAGAAAAGAGTGATCGGTGTGCCGTTAAGTTCAAAATCGGGCTCGTTGAGAGGAGCGACAGTCACCACTTCATACCCTTTGGCCTGCACCGCGGCTGCCGTGGCGTCGATAAGATCAGCCCATTTCGGGCCCTGCTTCACAACGTCGCCGATATAGGTCTTCGGAGAGTTCCATTTGTCGTCGGGATTATCATACTTATAACCGCCGTAGACACTCGTCACGGTGTTGTCACCGCCGTCGAGGTTGAGCATGATGTCAACCTTTTTGCCGATAAGGGCCACGGTGTTCATCCGCGAATTGAGGTTCCGCTGCAGCGATGTGGGGAGCACCCCCTTGGTGGTGATTTCTGCCCACGGTTGAAACGACACCCGCGCACACGAGATGGTCGCTGCCGTAGCAAAACGCACCCCTCGCTTCATATTGTCAGAGCTGTTCCAAGCCGTATCGAATCCCCAGCGGATAGGCAACTTCTTACCCTCTCCGTATGGATCGAAAAACACCTGATAATAGCACATCTGCGGCATGCTGTAAAGACCCCACGCCGAAGCTATCTCCTCAGCGTATACCTCGAGCGAACTCATCTGCGAGGCAACCATCACAACCGCTAAGGCCGCTATATTTCTTATTTTTTTTAATTTCATGATAAATCGCTTCCTCCGTGCTGAGTGCTCAGTCACTAATCTTCACTCCCTCGCAATTCTCAAACTTGGTCAGCCCACCGTAGGCCGGAAAATCCTTGGCATCAACGCGGAAATCGCGAACGGTCAATCCGTCAACCTTTTCACCGAAAATGCCGTAAACCTTACCCTTTACAAAACCTTCCCCCACACATGGACGCTTGTCATAGACACCCTTCGGATAATCTGTGATATTCTTGAGGTGGAGGTTAACGTTATCGAGAAGGATATCCGACACTTTTCCGGGCTCGTCGCCACCGATGAAAATACCGTTTTCAGAAGTCGATGAGATATTGATGAAGCGGATATTCTTCACCTCACCGCAAGCACCCTTAGTCGCACCTTTCGGGAATCGCCAGCCGGCATCTTTGTGATTGCCGACAGCACGCGGATACGAGGTGACGTAGATAGGTTCTGATTTACCCCACCACACATCGGAGAAGAGCTTGCAATCCACGATCATATTTGAGAAAGTGACATCCTCCACCGTGCCCTCATCGCGGTTCTGAATACCGACACCGCGGTTGGAAGCGGTGATGATACAGTTGTCGAAAAGCACACGCGCTATTCTATCCATATTCTCCGATCCGATCTTCACAGCGCAAGAGCGTGAGGTCATGATGCAGTTGGTTACGACCACATCCTCGCAGGGGCCGTATTCCTCAAACTCGCGACGGTTTTTGAGGCAGATGCAGTCGTCGCCGCTCTCAATGAAGCAGTTGGCGATGCGCACCTTGCGTGAATGGTCAATGTCGATGCCGTCGCCGTTGCGCACTTTGAGATTGTTGAGCAGAGAGATGTCGGAGATCGCCACGTCGTAGCAACCCACGAGATGCACCGTCCAATAGGCCGAATTGGCTATCGTCACGCCGTGAATCTTCACATTCTTGGCGTTTATGAAGGTCAGCACATGCGGACGAGGGTCGAATGTAGTGACAGGCTTCAGCTCGAAGGAGTCATCCAATTCCGCACCCATGAATTTCACGGCATTGCCATCGATTCTGCCGGTTCCGGTGATCGACACATTCTCGATATCCTTGCCTGAGAGCCACATCATCCCCTCCCCTTCGTTGGCGCGGAAAGCACTCTCTTTGTAGATACTTTCATCGGGATTGGCGAGCAGCACCGAATTCGGCTCGAAGTGCATATCCACGTTCGATTTGAAATGCAGCGGACCCGAAAGGAAAGTCTTCCCCGACGGGAAAATCACGCTTCCGCCGCCGGCATTGGTGCAAGCATCGATAGCTTTCTGAATAGCCACGGCATCATCCGTGCGTCCATTACCCTTCGCACCGAAATCAACCACACTGAAATCCTTAGCCGACAGCGACAACATCCCCATCAGCATCCCCATTCCAATAACCAAACTTCTATATCTCATAATCTTATTACTTATTACTTTTCTCATTGTTTCCATCCTCAGGCATACGGAAACTCCTCATTAGATTTTAAAGTAAATACCCCTTAGAGGGGTATTAATCGACCTCTTCGAGGTGAGGCCTATTAAATTGCAAAGATAGTAAAATTCGATGAATTTATCTATAATATAGATAATTACGGCGATTAAAGTCAGAGGCGCGGAAACTCACCGGTTTCTGCGCCTCTATGGTTAATAATCAGTGGATATGATTATTTGAAGATGCTCTTTGTTACTTTGTTGCCCTGCTTAACGATGTAGATGCCGTTAGAAGGATTAGCAACGCGTACACCCTGGAGGTTGTAGTACTCAACGGGAGCGTTCTCGTCGAACTCTACCTCAGCTACACCTGAACCTTCTACGAGCATTTCAAGTTTGAAGTCTGCGAAGGGATTCCAGTACTGAGCAGGACGGTTTGCGTCTTTTGCAAGACCTACCCATACTTTAGCGGGAGCAGTGAGTGTGAACTCTACATACTGACGGTATTTGTCAGCCTTGTTTACGAAAGCGGCTGCAGATTCGCGCTCTACACCTGAGTCAGCCCAGTTGGGAACAACGTTGCGAACATCGTAAGCGGGAACGATTTCTTGGCCCTCAGCTGTGCCGCGAGTCTCATTCTCAGGCATTGCAGCGTAGTCTCCGTTCTCGATCTGCCAGCAGTCAAGAAGGCTCACACGTTTATCAGTGTTTTTGTTAAGCTCACCACCGAACTCGTCATCCCAGATCATGTTGGTCGGTTTATCCTCGTTCATTGACATGTAGAGATAAGCATTATCGTCTACATTGTCAACGTTGTAGAGATTCTTATCGAACCACTGTTTGGGAGAAGGATCAGAAGCAGTTAATTTCCATCCACCTTTACAATCGATGATTTCGCCGTCATAGTTACCTGCACCACCATGACGGAGGAAAGTAAGAGCGCTGAAACGATAAGTTCCGGCGGGAAGATCAACCTGCTGACCGAAGTTGTAGGGAGAAGCGTTGGTTTTGCGATAAACACCACCACCCTTATTCACATCAGGAGTTTTCGCTGAATTAGCAGAGTTAATCAAGTTCCAGCACTCTGCTGTAACGTTAATACCTTCTGTGAAGTTAGCGTTAACGATCTTGTCAGAGTAGTCAGTTGTGCCGCTAACGAGCTTGAAGTTGCTGAAGCAAGTCCACTCATCGTTGTAACCACCCTCGTTCTTGATACCGAGGAGAAGATCGCCACCTGCGTGAGTATAAGTAACTTTGTTTACATATTTACCACCTTCGAAAGCAGAGAAAGCCTCACCCGTGCTATTGGGAACGATACCCTCAGCCTCGTCGAAAAGACCGATAACAGTCTTAGTTGCTGTACCGAGATAGATAGAAGCATAGTGGTTAGCTCCGTTGCTCATGTTCTCACGAGAATAGTCGTTGGTACCGCAACGATAGAAAGCGTTTACAGTAAGTTCATACTCACCTGCAGGCATATCTGCGAGAACCTGATAGAGGTTGAAAGCACCGTTGTAAACCTCACCTACGTTATTGACAACGTCAGTGATAGCACCCTGCCAACCGGGGAAGAATGCGGGGTTTTTCATGTACTGACCTGTTACGTCACGATACGTGTCAGCTGCACTTGCCGACATAAGAACTGCAGCTGCTCCAAGGAACATTGCACTACGTTTGAAGTTAAAATTCTTCATAAAAAGTATTATTAAAAAATAAATGGTTAGATATGTTTTGTTGATTTATTTCGGTTAACTGATAAATCAGCCATCGGTGCCGACCGGGGTGCGACCGGCACCGAGGCTATCGTTATATTAGGAATTTCTGTTTTATCGTGAGATTTTAGAGACCTGCGTAACTGGGGTTCTGCTTCCAGTTGAGGTTTCTCTCGAGGATACCACGGTTAATAGGCATCAGTCGGCGATTGGGATCTTTTACACTGGTTTGAGTTTTGGGATCTATACGTTCAACCCATTCGTAAGAAGTATGATCCTTGTTCCACTCTTTGTATTTATTCTTCTGACCCCAATCGTTCTCAAACATACCGCAACGGATAAGGTCGTTACGACGCCAGGGTTCAAGGATCAGCTCGCGAGAACGCTCGTCCATAAGATCTTGGATGGTGAAGTTGCCTGTAACGAGAGGAGCATGAGCACAGTTACGGATTACATTAACAAGGTCGTTAACAGTAGCACCGAGAGTGGGAGTAGCACCACGCAAGATGCACTCGGCTTTCATGAGAAGGATATCCGCGAAGCGGAAGATCGGATAATCATTAGCCTGCTGACGGCCCCAGAGGAGATAGTCTTCCTCACGCGGAGGATATTTGAAGAGGCGTGCACCTTTCTGGATGTTAAGCCAAGCTGTGCCGTCCTTGACACTTGCATTGGTCACTTTAGGCTCAGCCTCATCACCAAGAGAATAGATAGAAGCATCATCGAAGTCGAAATCTGCATGATAATTAAGCTGGCCGATCTTGGTACTTGCTTTACCCGGAGTCATATAGATGATGACCGGGATGTCGGTCTTATTGTAGTTAGCATCAAACTGATACTGAGGACCCTGAAGCACCATATCATTACGCTCGTCGCCGGGGAGATTGAATCGATCTACAGCTTCTTTGGTAAGCACGGCGTTGCCGGCAACTGAGCTTGAAGGAATCCAACCCATTGGTGCGGGATCGCAGAGACCATCTTTCTTGAATGCGAACCAACGATACCAGGTAGTGGTTCCGTCACCCTTGGTTGCGGGATCCACGTCGAAAGCATAGATGAAATCGCGGATGTGAACACCGTTATCGGGATAGAATTTCTTGCGGTAGCCGGTGCCAACTTCGAAGAGACCAGAGTTGATGATCTCGTCACACCACTTAACGCAATCGTTGAGTTTCTCATTGGGAGTATCGTTGGTAACGGTTGTGATATCGTTAGTGTAGACACCCCAGTTAAGATAGATCTTCGCGAGAAGTGCGGCGGCCATCCAGTAGTTAGGCTTGCCGTAAGTCGACGCGTCGTTTGCCTTGCTCAACGCATCCTCCTGACCGAGGATTTCGAGGAGCTCGCTTTCAAGCCATTCAGCCACCTCTTTACGCGGAGCGCGATCGGGATTCTCACCCTCTTCATAGTTGCGTGTAAGAATCGGGCAGTCTCCGTAAAGCTCCATCATCCAGAAAGTATAGAACGCACGGATCGCACGGAGCGGAGCCACAAGAGGATTATTTTGCTCCAGACCTCCGTATTCGAGAATCTTGGTGTTGGTATAGGTGATACCTGAAAGGCATCCGTCCATCAGCATGGTGCGGTAGTTGTCCAGATGGAGCTGGTGAACAGAAGCATCGAGATAACGGCCGTCGTCATAGTAGTTACCTACGCCGTAGCAGCAACCCATGATCTCGTCACCCTGATAAACCACGCCTTCACCGAAATCGCGGCCGAACCAGCCGTGAAGATATTTGTAGCAGCCGTTGAATTCACTCTCCACAACGATAGGATTGTCGGGGAGTTCGGTGTAGCTGCCGGAGATATTTGTATCGAGGTCGGTGCAGGAGGTCATTGCCGCCATAACAGCACCTATCGACATAAATTTGATATATGATTTCATATTGTAATTTCAGCTATTTTAGATTCCTATATTAGAAATTGATTTGAGCGCCGACGAGAATCTGGCGAGTACGCGGATAGTGGTCCGAACGGGTGTCGTGACCGGGATCAAGACCGCCGAGGTTGATCTCCGGGTCGCGTCCGCTATACTTGGTGATGGTGAAGAGGTTATTACCCGACACATAGACGCGGATATCTTTCAGCCATCCGTTGAAGCAGTTGCGGAATGTATAGCCCAACGTTGCGGTAGCAAGCTTGAAGTAGCTGCCATTCTCGAGATAACGCTGTGAGGGATAGTGAGCCAGACCGTCGGTGGCGAGCTGATCTTCCCAAACTGAAGACATAACGTTCTTACCCTGAGAGATAGAGCCTACGTATGAGAAGTAAGCATGGGGCTCGTTGAAGATCTTCTGGCCGAACACGCCGGTGAAGAAGATGTTGAGATCCCAGTTTTTCCAAGTGAACTTGTTGTCCCAACCCATTGTCAGCTTGGGCTGAGCATTGCCCATATAGACGCGGTCGTCCTGACCGGGCTGCATTGTGGTCTCGGGATTTCCGTTTTCGTCGAGGATCTTGTTGCCGTTGCCGTCATAGCGATAGAATGTAGACATTCCCTGATCGTTATAGCCTGCCCAATCCCAAAGATAGAACGAACCGATAGGCTTACCCTCTACGATGCGCTGAGTGTTGCAACCCTGCGACAGACCGGGGAGGTGCGGGTCGTAACGGTTGATGACACCGGCGTTGAACTCGCTGTTGGATACGCTGACAACTTTATTCTGGTTGTGCGAGAAGTTAAGGGAGGCCAGCCATGTAAACTCTTTTGTGTGAACAGGATAACCCTGAATCATGAGTTCGACACCGCGGTTCTTCATCTTGCCGACGTTGGCGGTCATCCAGTTTACAGGATAGATAAGAGTTGACACCGGATAATCCCAGATCATATCTTTTGTAGATTTATCATAGAACTCGAGAGTACCGGCGAGGCGTCCGTTGAAGAATGAGAAGTCAAGACCGATGTTAAGCATCGAAGTTGTCTCCCATTTCAGGTCGGGATTTACGTTGCGCGCCGCATTAAGACTCTTATAGGATGTTACGTTGCCGTTGGCATCTACATAATCGAAACGTGCACCGGTGTTATAGAAGAAACGTGAAGTGTAGATATCGAAACCACCGGCGTTACCGCTCTGACCCCAACCCACGCGGAGTTTAAGATCGCTCAGCCAGGTGCGGGTGTCGCTCATGAAGTTCTCGTCGGCGATGCGCCATGCAACTGATGCAGAGGGGAAGGTTGCCCAACGGTTGTTTGCACCGAATGTAGAAGCACCGTCGCGACGGATAGCTGCCTGGAAGAGATAGCGGCTCATGAGAGAATAGTTGGCACGACCGTAGAATGAGATCATCTTGGTGTGGTTCATCACGTTGCCCCAAACGGGATCGGTATCCCAGCTGTTGGCCACGCCGATATTGTTCCAACCGAGAGAATCGTCATAGTAGTTGTAACCTCTTGCGCCGAAACCTTCACCGTTCTTGTGCTCCTCCCATGAGTAACCGGCCATGAGGGCGAGTCTGTGATCCTCACCGAACTCTTTGTCGTAATTGGCAAAGATCTCCATCAGTTTGCCCCAGTCGTCAGTAACGTTGCGTGAAGACTCACCGTGACGGGTGTTGTTCTGTGACTGAGTTGAAGTGTAATCCTTGTAATGATAGTTCTGAGTTTCGTAGGCGAAGTTAGCATTAAGGAAGAGACCTTCGATGATTTTCAAAGATGCTTTACCTGTGAACTGCAAGCGCTTGAAAGTGGAAGTTGAGCGGTTTTCATAAACAAGTGAAAGCGGGTTATAGTTCTGAGAGATGGTCTTGTCGCTATACCATGTGCCATCCTCGTTACGCACGGGCACGAGGGGAGAGTAGTAATACATACCTTCGTAAACAGATCCGCCTTCGATGCCGCGGGGAACACCCCACTCCTTACGGATATTACCGTTGATACCTACACCGAGTGTAAGACGATCTTTAAGAGTCTTCGTCTCTACATAGGCGCGACCGGTAAAGAGGTTATTTCCTACTCCCTGGATGATACCATCGCGTTTGATGTAGTTGATCGATGCTGTGTAAGTGGTGTTCTTGCCTCCACCTGAGATTGAAAGGTCATGATTGGTGGCGAAACCTGTGCGCTGCACCTCTTTAGCCCAGTCGGTGTTCGCACCCTTATCGTTATTGATGGTGATATTGTTGGCAGCGGCGTACGCACGAAGCTCGTCGGCAGTCATCATATCATGATCTTTAGCGATTCTTTCCCAAGACACATAGCCTGAATAGCTTACGCGTGCCGGACCCTCGGCACCACGCTTGGTGGTGACGATGATCACACCGTTGGCAGCCTTCGAACCGTAGATAGCGGTTGCGGAAGCATCACGAAGCACGTCGATGCTCTCGATTTCGCCCGGAGGAATAAGGTTGAGGTTCACACCGGGGATACCGTCTACTACATAAAGAGGTGAAGTAGAACCGTTCAGCGTAGAGGCACCACGGAGTGTGAGCGAGTTCACACCGCCGTTAGGGTCGGAGTTCTGCACGACTACGAGGCCGGGGACCTTACCCTGGAGGAGCTGACCGGGATCGGTGTACGAACCGACGTTGAGGTCTTTAGAATTTACGGTTGTGATCGAACCTGTAAGGTCTTTCTTTTTCATCGTACCGTAACCGATAACCACAACTTCTTCGAGAAGTTCGTTATCCTCTTTAAGCACGATCTTCAGGTCGTTTCCTTTTACAGTAACATCCTGACTTAAATATCCGACATAGGTAATGCGGATTTTCTTTCCTTGTGCAACAGCAATGGAGAAATTTCCATCGATGTCAGTAGTGGTTCCGACTGTAGTCCCGGGAATTACGACACTCGCACCGATCAGCGGCTCGCCGGCCTCATCGGTCACTGTACCCTTGACAGCATTCTGAGCATTTGCCGACATCGCGGACAAGAAGATAGAAAGAAACAGCATCATTGCGGCGCGCATTGCTGTGCCGAGATGCGATCTCTTTTCTCGCTCTGATGATTTTGTAAATAGCATAAGGTAGGTTAACTAAAAGTTATTATTGTTGTTGTTATTATATCTTCCATTAGGTGTTCCCGGCAAATTATAAGAGCTTTTCAGCTGCTTCAAGACCGGTAAAGCCTCTTTTTCGAATAGAAATATTATCCTGATTTTTACAGAGTTTTTTCAGAATTCATGGCTCTTTTCATATAACTGCTTCGAAAAGACGATGCAAATATAATAATCATAAGTGTTTAATTTACACTTTTCCTTAATTTTAACTTTATTTAACATATCTTTCAATTAATTATATGCTTTACAGCAGGTTTTTACTCGCCGTTATTTTTCGCTACTACATCCTTATGTTTGCCTATATTATATCTGGAATAGAGAGGTGTAGATCTAGGTTGTCGCCGGATCCTT
>JAIEAO010000186.1 GCA_029071345.1 Muribaculaceae bacterium
ATCCCGTTCGGTATCGCCCAGATCGGTAAGGCATTCCGCAATGAGATCGTGGCCCGTCAGTTCATCTTCCGTATGCGTGAGTTCGAGCAGATGGAGATGCAGTTCTTCGTTCGCCCCGGCGAGGAGCTGAAATGGTTCGACTTCTGGCGTCAGACCCGTCTGCGCTGGCACAAGAATCTCGGTCTCGGCGACCAGAAATATCGCTTCCACGACCACGAGAAGTTAGCTCACTACGCCAATGCCGCCACCGACATCGAGTTTGAGATGCCTTTCGGATTCAAAGAGGTGGAGGGTATCCATTCACGCACAAACTTCGACCTCTCTCAGCATGAGAAATTCTCCGGCAAGAAGATTCAGTATTTCGATCCCGAGCTTAACGAGAGCTATGTGCCTTACGTAATCGAGACCTCAATCGGCGTAGACCGTATGTTCCTCAGCGTGTTCTGCAGCTGCTACGAAGATCAGGACCTCGGCAACGGCGACCGTCGTGCCGTGCTCCATTTCCCGGCTCCCATCGCTCCGGTGAAATGCGCTGTCCTTCCGCTCGTGAAGAAAGACGGACTCCCGGAGAAAGCGCGTGAGATCCAGCATCGTCTCCGCTTCGACTTCACTTGCCAGTATGACGAGAAAGACTCTATCGGCAAGCGTTACCGCCGTCAGGATGCAATCGGCACACCCTATTGTATCACAGTCGACCATCAGACTCTTGAGGATGGCACCGTAACTCTCCGCGAACGCGACTCAATGGAGCAGACCCGCCTTTCTATCGATGAGCTTGAGAAGCTCCTCAGCGAAAAGGTAAGTCTCAACAGCCTTCTCAAAAAATTGCTGTAAGCATTTTTAAGTAATAAGTGATAAGTAATAGGTAATAAGAATAGAGAAAGTAGGGACGCGATATATCGCGTCCGCCTGTACAAACATCACATATTACTCCTAATTATTTCTAATTAAGAGAATTATGATTAAAAATTTGATATCCCTGATGTTTGCAGTGTTGGCAATCACTTCATTGTCATCCTGTAACTACAACAGCCTTGTCGAGAAACAGCAAAATGTGGAGCAGACCTGGGCACAGGTTGAAAATCAATATCAGCGTCGCGCCGACCTTATCCCGAATCTTGTGAACACAGTCAAGGGATATTCGGAGCATGAAAGCTCAACGCTTGAGGCTGTAACCAACGCCCGCGCCGGACTCACCAAAGCTTACAACGCGGCGGAGGCTGTAGAGAATCCGCAGGAAAACCTTGAGCAGTACCAGCAGGCACAGAGTGCGCTTAAAGGCGCCCTCGACATCTATGTCAACGCTGTGCGCGAGGCTTACCCCGATCTGAAAGCCAACACTAACTTCATGGCTCTCCAGACCGAACTTGAAGGAACGGAAAACCGCATCTCGACAGAACGTATGCGTTACACAGAGGCGGTGAAGGAATATAACACTTCGATCAAGAAGTTCCCCACCAACATCTATGCCGGATGGTTCGGATTCAAGGAGAAACCGCAGTTTAAGGCCGAGCCGGGTGCCAACAAAGCTCCGGAAGTGAAATTCTGATTCAGGCACAAGATAAATGTAGGGACGCACGGCCCGTGCGTCCGCAAAATCTCAAATTGTCATGATGACAAAACGACATCTTGACATAATGATAACTCAATAATTAACAATGAAGAAACTTTTATATACCATCCCAGTTCTGGCTCTGCTCGCCACCTCATGTATGGGAGATGACGAAGAACTCTCATACACCGAGTGGAAAACACAAAACGAGGAGTATGTGAAGAAGATGGAAGACCTGACCGAGAACGGTCAGAAGGTCTACACCAAATTCTCACCGGAATGGGCACCGGGCGATTTTGTGCTTATCAAATGGCACAACGACCGCTCACTCACTGAGAAAAATCTGAAGCCTCTCAGTAATTCCACCGTAAATATAAAATATGAGATGGAAGATATCGAAGGCAACAGTCTCGGAAACTCCTACTCCAGCACAACTTACGGCGACAGTATCTATCAGAGCATGCCTAATCAGAACATCGTCGGTATGTGGGTGGCTATGATGAATATGCACGTCGGCGATTCAGTCACTATGGTGATTCCCGCCGGTTCTGGCTACGGAGCTTCATCGGTAGGCTCTATTTTGCCATATTCCACCCTCATCTATCATGTAAAGATGAAAGGCATACCCAAGTTTGAGAAATAATATTCAGGCTTTAGGCCTTAGGTTTTAGGCTTTAGATAATAGAATTGATTGTAAGCACAGACTGTGTGGAGGGCGCAAGCCCTAAATCGATATTATCTAAAGTCTTTGCTATATTTTCCAACCCTAACTCTCAAATCTGCATGAAAAGATTTCTATCTATCATCACAATAGCAACTACGACATTAAGTGCTTTCTCCTTTAGCGTGCCGATCACGAAGTATAAAGCGGCGCCGACCGTCACTCTCTCTTCTCCCGCTCAGCCCGACTCGGTGAAGGAGAATCCTTTCAAGACTGAGATGCTGCTGAATGCGAGGCCGGACATACCGCTGCGCTTTTTCCGCAACGCCACTGCCGACTGGACCACCATGACAACCGACACTGCGGGTAAACTGACTCTTGTGACGGCTGCCGGACAGCCGTCGCTCCATACGTTCTCAACACGTCTGCGCGCGCAACGTTTATCAAAAGGTAAACTGAAACTTACCACCAACGTCCGCGGCGAGATTTTGGT
>JAIEAO010000187.1 GCA_029071345.1 Muribaculaceae bacterium
TTAATCCGGGTGCATAAATCCGATTTTTTTTGCGGGGAAATTTGGCAGATTCGAAAATTAATAGTAATATTGCATCATATTAATATCATTTTAATATCATCGTCAGAAAAACCCAAAATTGTACTCATGGATCTTTATTTGGTGATATTATAAATTAATTTATTGTTAATCATTAATTATCTTTCTCTTATGAACAAGAATGGCAACAAGGAATTCCCTTATGAGGGTAAGGTGTTCAGCGGCTTCGGCATGCTGGCATTGGTGCTGACGCTTTTAATCGCCATCGGCGCAGTATCCGCAAGTCTGATTATCAGTCTGCCCGAGGAGTTAGGATGGATTCCCGGCATCTTGATTGGAGTAACCATAATCGGTTTCGCAATCATGCTTTGCGGCTTCTTCATCCTGCAGCCCAATCAGGCGCGCGTGATGATTTTCTTCGGTCAGTACCGAGGCACCTATACAAACGTCGGCTATCACTGGGTCAATCCTTTCATGACCAAGAAGAAGGTGTCGCTCCGCATCCGCAACATGGATATCGCCCCGATCAAGGTCAATGACCGCGTTGGCAATCCCGTGATGATCGGTATGGTGCTCGTGTGGAAAGTGCGCGACACTTACCGCGCCGTGTTCGACATCGACGCGGGTGACATAGAGGGCTTGATTGAGGTGGATGATAAAAAATCGAAAACTGCACAGGTGGCTGCTGATTCACTCTCAAAGGCTCTTAACGCATTCGTAGGTATCCAGAGCGACGCAGCTTTGCGCGAGGTTACAGGTCGTTACGCCTACGATGAGGAGGAAGGTCGCAAGGATGAGATCACACTCCGCAGCGGTGGCGCAGAGATCAATGATCAGTTGGAGGAGAAGCTCAACGAACGCCTTTCTATGGCCGGTATTGAAGTGGTGGAAGCGCGACTCAACTATCTCGCTTATGCTCCCGAGATTGCAGCCGTGATGCTTCGTCGTCAGCAGGCTTCGGCCATCATTTCAGCTCGTGAGAAGATTGTGGAGGGAGCCGTGTCGATGGTGAAGATGGCTCTCGACCGACTCAAGGACGACCCTGAAATCGAGATGGACAGCGAGCGCAAAGCCGCTATGGTCAGCAACCTCCTCGTGGTGCTTTGCGGCGACGAACCCGCACAGCCTATCGTGAACACCGGCACGCTTTATCAGTAAGAAGTGAAAAGCAAAGGATTTCTATTGCGTCTCGATCCGGCTACGATGGAGCTGGTGGAGCGTTGGGCAGCGCAGGAATTCCGGTCGGTCAACGGTCAGATTCAGTGGATAATCGCTGAATCCCTCCGCCGCCACGGACGGCTCGGCAAAACGTCTCCGCCTGACGAGGCAGGACAATAAACCGAAAGTTAATAAAGCATATATTCTTTTTTTGATGAGGACGATTGAAGGCATCAGCCTACGATCGTCCATATCATATATGCGACATAGCAGAGGAATAGCAATGCGCCTTCCAAGCGGGTGATGGTACGCTCTTTATAGACATAACCGAAGAGCCAGAACAGGAGCGATGTGGCGGTGAGCACGAGTAGGTCGACATTACCGACATTGCCGAACGGCAACTGACGCACCGTAGCCGAGCACCCGAGCACAAGGAAGATGTTGAAGATATTGCTTCCGATAATATTACCGACCGCGATACCTGTTTTACCTTTAAGGGCAGCGGTGATGGATGTGGCGAGTTCAGGAAGCGATGTGCCTGCTGCCACGATCGTCAGACCGATAACGGCATCGCTTACCCCTAATCCCGAGGCAAGACCAGAGGCTCCGGCCACGAATCTGTCGCCACCATAGATAAGACCGGCAAGACCGCCGATCACCCACAATGCGCCCTTCCACATCGGCATCTCCTTTGTCTTCGCAATCTCTTCACCCTCACCCTCTCCGGCGGGTGTTTCCTTGGCTACGGAGAAGGTATGATACATAAAAATCATGAAGAAGAGCAGCAGGATGATGCCGTCGACGCGGGTTACCACATTTGACCCGCTCCCGTCGAGTAGTGCCGAATTTCCCATCACGAGCAACACCAGAGCCGAAAGAATCACAAGCGGTATGTCGGCGCGCATTATACCTTTCGACACAACGATCGGACTCACCATCGCCGTGATACCGCCGATGGCGCAGATATTGAAGATGTTGCTTCCGACAACGTTACCGATAGCAAGACCGGCGTTCCCCTCGATGGCCGACATCACGCTGATAACCAGCTCTGGCGCCGATGTTCCGAACGCCACAACTGTCAGACCGATCACGAGGTCTGACATTCCCCATTTTTTTGCAAGCGATGATGCTCCGTCGGTAAGGGCATTGGCGCCTACGAGTATCAGCACAAGCCCTAAGATCAGATATACGATATTCAGAAACATAATTAAGCCTTTGTTATGCTTAATTAACACAACAAAGGCCCGTTTTGTTTCTGTGTATCTCCATAGGGAGTCGAACCCTAATCGTCGGAACCGGAATCCGATATTCTATCCATTGAACTATGGAGACATATATATTGCCCAACCACGGTTACACCAAGCCTGAAAACATGACAATTAAGACAGGTATCCAATGCCCGATCCGTCGTTCTGAACCACAAAATTAGAAATTTTTTCTGAATTATTCAACACATTCTTCCATTTATCAAATTTTCTCATTAACTTTACAATAGCTACTTTTATATTTTTGACAAAGTAGGGACGCGATATATCGCGTCCACAGAGATGGATTGATATTAACAGTCGTCACGGACGCGATATATCGCGTCTCTACACATCTTATCAGCCATTTCCCTTAATTGTTAATTGTTAATTGTCTATTGATCTGATGAGACTCGAACAGGGATGGAAAGAGGCCTTGGGTGCCGAATTCGACAAGCCATACTTCCTATCGTTGCGTGATCGCATTCACGCCGAATACAGCCGGCGCGACTGCCGGTCGTTTCCCCCGGCGGCCAAAGTTTTCTCCGCTTTCGATTCCACCCCTTTCGACGATGTCAAGGTCGTTATCATCGGTCAGGACCCCTATCACGGACTCGGACAGGCCAACGGGCTGGCATTCTCCGTGAATCCGGGCATCGACTTCCCGCCCTCGCTGCGCAACATCTTTCAGGAGGTGCATACCGACACCGGCGCGCCTATCCCCGCATCTGGCGACCTCTCGCGCTGGGCCGAGCAGGGGGTGCTTCTGCTAAACTCTTCGCTCACCGTGCGCGAACATCAGCCGAAGTCTCATTCCGGCATCGGCTGGGAACAGTTCACAGATGCCGCCGTCCGTGCGCTCAACGATAATCGCGACAACCTCGTCTTCCTCCTCTGGGGGTCTGACGCGATCCGCAAAGGGGCCAGCATCGACCGTTCGCGACATCTGGTGCTTACGGCTCCTCACCCTTCTCCTCTCTCGGCCTACCGCGGCTTCTTCGGTTGCCGCCATTTTTCAAAGACCAACAATTACCTCACCGCCCACGGCAAAACCCCGATCCAATGGTAAGATTCACAGCCATACTGCTTTTGGTGCTCACCGGCGTGCTGAATACGCTCGGTGCCGACACCTCCACGCGCATCTTCGCCCCCTCTTTCCGCACGCTGAAGATCACTAACCCCGACAATTTCATGGCGCCGCCGGTGATACGTCTGAATTCTAACGATCAACTCATCGTCACCTTCGACGAGATTTCGGAGGATTACCGCCAGCTGCAGTATCGTCTCGTTCATTGCAACGCCGACTGGCAACCGTCGCGCCTCGTGGAATCGGAATACTTAGAAGGCTTCAACGTGGCCGATATCGAAGATTTCGCTTTCTCGGAAAACACCTTCGTGCATTTCGTGAATTACCGCATTCTCCTCCCCGAGCCGGGGATGCAACCTTTCGTCTCGGGCAACTATCTCCTTCAGGTTTTTGACCGCGACAATGTCGACGACACCCTTCTGCAGGTGCGCTTCATGGTCAGCGAAGACACGGCCATGATAAAAGGGGGAGCCACGGGCCGCACCGATCTCGGCTTCAACGCCGAATGGCAGCAGCTCGAACTTTCGGTAGACCTCCCGCAACTCAAAGGGGCCAACCCATATCAGGACATAATCCTCTCCTTGATGCAGAACGGCTCGGAAATCACCACGCGCCAACTCTCACGTCCGCAGCGTGTGGAGGGTGAGACTCTTTTCTACGAGCACCTCCCCGAACTGATCTTTCCCGCCGGCAACGAATATCGCCGCTTCGAGAGTGTCAGCAACAGCTTCAACGGGATGAACGTAGACTCCCTGCGCTACGGAGGTTCGAACTATCACGTCTGGCTCAAGCCCGACAGCCCGCGCGCGCTCCGCAACTATGAGTTCGACAGCACGCAGCACGGACGCTTCCTCGTCAGAGAATACAATGCCTCGGATTCCGACCTCGGTGCCGACTACATCACGGTCAATTTCACACTCGACCTCCCGGAGCAACGCGGCATGGATATATATGTCGATGGCGAGATGACCCACAACTCGTTCACGCTGGCCAACCGCATGACCTACGACCCTGAAGCCCGCTGCTACCGACTGACTATGCCTCTGAAGCAGGGTGCCTACAATTACCGCTACCTCGCTTTCCCGGCCAATAATGACCCGCTGGCGAAGACCTCGGCTCCCTTCACAACCAACGGACTCCTGAACCCTACCGCCATCGTGGAGGGTAACAAATACGAGACCAATAACGAATACTGGACCGGGGTCTACTACCGCGCTCCCGGTTCCCGAGCCGACCGGCTTCTCGGCTTCAGGCAATTATGACTGCCAAGTATGAAGTATGAAGTATGAAGTATGAAGTATGAAGTATTAAGTTATTTCCAATAGCTCCAATAATTCTAATAACTCCAATAGCTCCAATAATTCTAATAACTCCAATAACTCTGATAATTCAGTTCAATGCTTAGAATCAAAGACACACTCATATCGTTAGATCTTATCGATCGCTTCTTCATCTGCGACCTCGACAAATGCCTCGGCGCCTGCTGCATCGAAGGAGATGCCGGCGCGCCGCTCACCGATGAGGAGTACGAACGCCTCTGCGAACTAATGCCGGAGGTTTATCCCCTCCTCTCTCCCGCCGCTCAGAAAGTGGTCGAGGAGCAGGGGCCCGGGTATTACGACGAAGAGGGAGACCTCGTGACCTCGCTCGTCGACGGTCGCGACTGCGTCTTCACCACCTACGCCCCGGGCGGTCTGTGCCTCTGCGCCCTCGAAAAGGCTCACCGCGAAGGTAAGATACCCTTCTTCAAACCTTCGTCGTGCCATCTTTACCCCGTAAGGCTCAGGGAATATGAAGACTTCACCGCCGTAAACCTCCATCGCTGGAAAATCTGCAAATGCGCCGAAGTGCTCGGTCGCTCGAAAGGGGTGAGGGCATATCAGTTCCTCAAAGACCCGCTCACACGCCGTTTCGGCGAAGACTGGTATGCCGAACTATGCGAAGCAGCCGAGGCCTACCTTGCGTCTAAAAAGGAGTAACAAAATCGCTTGGCTATGGATAAAATCAACTATCTGATACTGATCATAATCAGCGTTGCTTATATCGTCACGATCATAAGCTGTATCGTGATTGTGCTTAAGGAGAACCGCAACCCCATCCGCTCGCTGGCGTGGGTGATCGCACTGATTTTCCTTCCGATAGTCGGTCTTATCTTCTACCTCTTCTTCGGACGCAGCCTCAAGGGTGAGCACATGATCTCGCGTCGCAACCGCCGGCGCATCATCAGCCGTCTCGCCCCGCGCCACAGCTCGATCAACGACTCCGGGCTCTCGCAATCAGACAAGAACCTCATAAAACTCTGCCGGTCGCTATCCTCCTCTTTCTTCACGGTCAACAACGAAATCGAGATCTTCACCACCGGACAGGAGAAATTCGACGCATTGAAACGCGACCTTAAAACGGCCCGCTCATCGATCTATCTTCAGTATTACATCTTCTCCGACGACTCCACCGGGCAGGAGATCGCCGACATCCTCATCGCCAAAGCCCGCGAAGGGGTGGAAGTAAAAGTGATCTACGACCATGTGGGAAGTTTCTCGGCGCGGAGCCGCTTTTTCCGCAATATGCAGGAGAACGGAATCGAGATCCATCCCTTCTTCCGCGTGACGTTCCCGCAACTTGCCAACCGCATCAACTGGCGCAACCACCGCAAGATCGTAGTCATCGACGGCGAAATCGGCTACATGGGCGGCATGAATATCGCCGACCGCTACCAGCGCGGCGCCTCGGAGGGGATCGCCTGGCGCGACACCCATTTCCGGCTGCGGGGAGACATCGTGGAATCCCTATCCTATTCCTTCTTCATCGACTGGAATTTCAAGAACAACACCCCTAAGATCACCTTCCCCAAAGTGGCCCCCGTCTCGCTGCGCAACAACATGGGGATGCAGCTCATCACATCCGGTCCGGTCGACACATGGGATAACCAGTCGCTATGCTTTCTCAAAGCCATCTCCAGCGCCACCAAATCAATCTTCATCCAGACTCCCTACTTCCTCCCCACCGACGCCCTGCAGCACGCTCTGGAAGCCGCGGCTCTCGCCAAAATCGACGTCCGCATCATGATTCCCGGTAAGAGCGACTCGCGTATGCTCCAGTATGCCGGACACTCTTTCGTCAGCCAGTGCCTGCGCGCCGGCATAAAGGTGTATCACTACAATCCCGGTATGCTCCACGCCAAGGGAATCATCATCGACGACAACATCGTCATCGCCGGCTCCACCAACTTTGACTACCGCAGCTTCGAGAACAACTTCGAATGCAGCCTCATCATCTACGACAAAGACGTAAACCGACGCATGCGCGACATCTTCTTCGCCGACGTGGAGAAATCCACCAAACTCACATTCAGCGAATGGCATAAGCGACCGATGCCCCAGCGCATCATGGAGAGCATCGTCAGACTCGTCTCCCCTATACTTTGAACCTTTTCCGGCTCCATGATGTTATAATCCAAACATTAAGGATATAATATTATGAAAAAAACAATTTTATTGAGCTTGGCCTTAGCTCCCCTCGCACTTGCTTCCTGCAGCAACTGCAATAACGGTTCATGCAACACCGGCAACGGTGGCGATAAAGAAGAACTTTACGCCGGTTTCCTCCCCGCAGCCGATGCCGAAGGATTCCTATACACTCTTCGCCTCGACTATGACGATGACCACAACTTCACCGACGGTGACTTCGCCATGACTCAGACCGCCATCATGGGCGGCGAGGAAGGAGGAATGCCATACAAAGCCGGAATCTCATCATACACCGAGGGAGACTTCAGAATCAAGTCTAAAAACGTCAACGGCGTAGACACGAAATACATGGAGCTCGTTCCCGACGCGAAAGAGAGCCTCGGCACTGCCGACAACTCCACAGTCTATTTCCTTGTGAACGGCGACAACTCGCTCACACTCGTAGGCGCAGACCTCACCAAATCTGCCACTGACTCCGTGCTCAACTACACCCTCACTCTCAAGTGAATTAGGAGTTAGGAATTAGGAGTTAGGAATTATAGACACTTCGCCTAAAGTAGGGTCGCGGGCAGGACCGCCCCCCGGCAAAAAAAAATTTTTAAATTGTTTTTGTGGTTTTTTGTTATTTAAACAAAACACAAAAAA
>JAIEAO010000188.1 GCA_029071345.1 Muribaculaceae bacterium
AATATTTGGATTGTCAAAATAATAGTCCTAACTTGCTCCCGATTTCAAACCCATAAACATCATGAATATGAAAAAGATTCTATTATTTGCCACGCTCCTAATTGGAGGATTTGTGTCGGTGCATGCCTCTGATCACAACCCGAACACTACGATTTCTAATCCAGTACCAGTACCAGTCAAGGATGTGGATAATTCTTCATTTGGTCGTCCAAAAGCGCCGTCGAAGCAGCATATCGAATGTTGGTATTGCGATGGAGAGTTGTCGTTCGACTTTGTAATCCCCGAGGGTGAATGTACCCTTTACCTCACCGATTATTCAATATGGACTAATATTTTTAATATTGGCAAACATCTGTCATTATGATGTTATTAAACATGTTTTAATTATACAGTGAGTTATATTTTGCAATTCCGGCATTTTTTTGTAACTTGCGAATCATACTTAAACAAACGCTTATGAAAAGAAATTTACTTATTATCTTCGGAGTTCTACTTGCGATTGCGAATCCTATTGAAGTGATGGCGAATACAAGCATCGACTACCTGAATACGACTGAAAAATTTAAGGGATGTCTCGTTGGAGAATCTGTAGAAAGGATTGCGTGGGATGCCGAGATGCCGCAGGTTTATAATTTCAAGACTAAATCCGTGACTAAACCTGCCGATCAGAAAGGTGTGTCATTGAGCGTGCAGACGAAGATGGAAGGGGAACTTGCGACAGTAATCGGCGACAAGTTGCTGGCGATAGAGAGTCTCACCGTGACAGGGCCGATCAACGACGTTGATTTTAGTACGATGTGGCGCGCCACCTTTGAGGGAAATCTACAGTACATTGATCTCAAAGATGCCGTTTTGAGTAGCGGTCAGGTTCCGAATAATGCATTCTTCCATAAGGAAGAACAGATAGATACGGATGGTAGTTTAAATGTAATCATGCTAAAGAAGATTATACTACCGGATAATGTAAAAACCATTGGTGACTATGCGTTTTATTACTCTATTTTTTTGGAAAGTATTAATATTCCTTCATCTCTAATGAAAATAGGAAAAGACGGATTCTATAATTGCTGGGTACTAAATTTTGATGAACTGACATTACCCGAAGGTTTTGAAACTCTGGAGAACGGTGTGTTTGCATTCTGCAGGTCTTTAACTGCTAAAGTGAATCTCCCCGCAACCATAAAGGATATCAAGTCGATTGCATTTTATGAAAGTAGTGTTTCAACTGTTAATCTACCGTCAAATCTGCAGACATTAGGCGGCGGAGCATTCTTCCATACAAATCTTAAGGAAATTTTTATACCTGACGGATGTGTATTTGAGGGTACGCAGCACTTTGCATATTGCTCAGAACTTGAACGCGTACACTTGCCTGAAGGAATAACAAATCTTCCATTAGGAATATTCTTTTACTGTAGTAATTTAACGGATGTCAATATTCCTGAAAGTGTCACAGAAGTAAATTTTCAGGCTTTGGGATGCTGCTACTCTCTTAGCAATTTAAGATTGCCTAATTCATTCAAAAAATGCTTGGAAGGTTCTTTATGTTGGATGACCTCTCTTGAGGAAATATACTTTCCGGCCAGCACTGAGACAATAGGAGAAGAGAGTTGTATATATTGGCAGAATATTAAGAAGATTTACAGTGCCGCGACGACCCCGCCGGTATGCGAGGGAGATACTGATTCATCCAAGACTCCCTTTGGTGATATCGGTTCGTTCTCTGAATATGATACTCCCCGCGATACGCCGGTTTATGTGCCGGTTGGTACTGCCGAGGCATACCGTAACGCGTGGGGATGGAATTACTTCACCAATTTCATAGAAACCGATGAATTCCCCGCCTCGGCAGTGGACGAGATAATGTCGGATGAGGATTGGGAGAATATGCCGATGTTTGACCTTTATGGGCGGAAGGTTGAGAATCCCCAGCGCGGGCAGATCTACGTCAAGGGTGGTAAGAAATTCATACAGAATTAATCTATGCTTGAATAGTTAATGATAGATGATGATGTCAATGCAAGGACCGGGCTTTCGGTCTTTGCATTGATTTTTATATACGGAGAGGCTGTTGCTTGCAACTGCCCGCATACTGCAAATGCATTGGTCGTAACGCCGGCACTCCGTGACGGCGGATTATTCGCAGCCAAGGAGTGTCAGCGTTACTATGCGGAGGTTGGGAAACCTCCGCTACTGTTTAAGGGGTACTATTTGACGCGGAACCAGTAGCCGATACTTGCCATTACAGACATGGAGTTGGAGCCTCGGAAGTTTTCGGTGCGTCCTGATTTGAGCACATTACCGAGCCCGTAATAGAAGCGACCTTCGATGTAGATGGAGTTGCGACGGTTAAGGTTGAATTCACCACCGAGACCGGCCGAAATACCATAATCCACTTTATTTTCAGCGGCTAACTGATACTGGTAAGTGGTGCGCAGTGGGAAGTCTTTGATCTGCGACAGATTGTTGTAATCAAAGTTGGCTGATGTCGACTCCCCTATCAGGAATCCTACTTCAGGTCCGGCATTGAAGAAGAACTTGCCTCGGCGTCCGAAATATATGTGCGCCAGGAAAGGTATCTGAATATAATTAAGCGTGCGGGTATATTTATAAGGATATTCCTCGAAGTTTTCATTCCATCCCCTTTGCTCGAAGTTAACCTCTCCTATCAATCCGAAATGATTCTCCTCGATATAGCGGAAAGTCACACCACCATTCATTCCCAAAGCTAAGCTCTGTTTCACACTCGGTGTGAAATTGACGCGCGAGAGGTCTGCGCCACCTTTAACTCCAATAGAAATATTCGAAGCATAATGAGTTTGCGCTGTCGAGGCAATTGAGCCGCCTGCGAGCACGATAGCAAGCAATATGGATTTACGGATGTTTCTCATTTTACCTTTATCTTTTCAATGGTGTTATAAGGTGTAAATCTTATCAGATACACCTGAGTGTTTACCAGCCCGCTCCAGTTGCTCGGACGCATCAATGAGAAATCGGACTGCACACCATCGGTCGAATCCGTCAATGCATTTATATCGCGGTTTGCATTAAGCAAAGACGGAATAAAATATGAAGCCGTGTCATAACCCATCACCGCATACATCGGGAAAGATTTCGCTGGCTGACGGTCGAATAATGCCTTGTATCTCATTTCAAATTTACTTGCCTCCGCAGAATTTCTGTCGTAATAGAATCGTGAAGGAATAATAACGTTGCAATCGAAGAACTTCTCTTCCATCGCCGGCTCATCTAACACAACCCATCCCGGGCGACCTATCACGGTAATATCCGCAATCACATTGTTGGCTTTTGCTTCCTTCACAGCGTTTAGAAGTTCCACTACTTCATCTTTCTTAGTGGGATACGCATATATCAGATACCTGTCGGCGGCATTGAAATCGTAAGAAGCAAGATGCTGACTTGTCAGATTAGTAGCCTTATTGTTCCAAGCTTCATTAATGAGTGCGCCAATCTGGTCTGAATCGTCAGAACCCACCGTGATCAGCTTCGCACCCTTGAAATCGGAGGCGAGCTTAGTTACTATCTCCTCGTTGAAATAGTTTGAAGGAGTGAGCAGATGCAGAATATAGGGATTGGAAGTATAGAGTTCGTTCTTCACATCGAAGATATTCACCATCGGAGTCTGACTTATCTCCGCAAACTCCGCAAGATAATCCGGTATACCCTTCTCTGATGTAAGGAAGATGATATCAGGAGCAATATCCGATAATTCTGTCAGAAGATCAGTGCTTTGCTTGTTACTGTTTATCACGTCAAGCTTTATCTTATCGCCGGAGTTCTTAAGATTTCTGAGAGCCGTCATAAATCCCCGCATATACTCCAGATCCTTTCTTGAGTTCGGCTCTGACAAAAGGATCGTTACCTTAAACTCTTTGATTTCATCCGCATCTGCAATGCCATGCACATCCTCATAAATCTCATTTATACCCTCTTGAGTCAGCTCGCGCGGATCATCGACGATCACGGTCTGCTCCACTGTGGTGGTCTCGATATTAGGCACAGCAATCAACGATTTATTCTTTGGCTTCTCTCCTGAAGCCTTGTTGGCCTTGATAAGATCTTCCTTATCAACGCCGGTTTTGTCAGCAATCGTTTCCCAAGTGTCCTTCTTATCAACTTTATAAGTAGTGAACGAAGTCAACTGCTCCTGCTCCACTATCTGGACGCTACTGTTTACACCCTCTCCCTTTTTCGGCAAACGAATTGTGGCACCCGCCTGAAAATTCTTATCCGATACACCCGGATTCTTCTTTAATATTTCGGCGACTGTGGTTTCATTAGCTTTTGCCACGCCATAAAGAGTATCCCCTCTTTTTATCACATAATAATCAGGATTCTCGTCAGGCGCACAGACTTCCGGCTCACTTAGAATCAAGGTCGCACCCTCGCGAATCCCGTTTTCACTTCCGGGATTTAGTTTGAAAATTTTGTCAACCGGAATGCCATACATTCTTGAAATGGCATATACAGTTTCCCCCTTCTTTATTTTATGGGTTAAGGGGGCTGATTCCTCTACGTTTGCCTTTACAGACTTCGCAGCATTAGACTTATTCTCATTTACCGGATAATAGACTTTCAATCCTTTCTCTAACGGAGATATAGCTTTAGGATTCATCTCCATTAACTTATCATAATCCCAACTGTTTGCCCGTGCGATGGAAAACATCGAATCACCCTTCTTCACGGTGTAAACATAATATTTCTTACCAAGAAGATCGACTGTTGGCAAATTAGATTGCGCCATAGCATCAACACAGAATGCCATAACAGCCAATATAATAAAAAAAAACTTATAAGACAATTTCATAACTTAAACATTATAATCCATAATGCAAAGTTAATAAAACTTCGCGAGTAAGCCAAGAGAGAACGTCGGCCGAAGGCCGAACACTTCTTTAAAGTCTCAAAATATCTCAATTCTTACCTTTATCATGGCGGACGCGATGTATCGCGTCCCTACTAAACCCACATCCTAATCTCTAATATCTAATCTCTAACCTCTAATATCTAACCTCTCGACCGGGATCAGAAGGAGAAGTGGAGTGAGAGGCGGAGACCGCGTTTGTCGATGCCGGGGAGGTCTTTGTAAGTCAGTCGCCAGACGTAATCAAGTCTCAGGATTCTGAGGATGTTGTCGATGCCACAGCCTATCTCCATATATGGAGTCTTACCCATAGGTTGAACCGAGGCATCTCCCGGGAATCTATATAGCTGAGGGTTAAATTCGGGATTATTCTTCCTGCTTAACCCTCCCACAAAACCTTTTAAGGTGAAGATCTCACGGAATTTGAGTTTCTTAATTACGGGAATTCTATTGAATATAAGACCATTCAAGAAATATGTAAAGTCGATTGAGGCGTATTTATCCATCGCAAATTCCATCGGATTGAGCAATGTATAGGATTCACCCTGGATGGTGTAAGAGATATTGGCATTCTGCCACAACAATGCGGGAAACTGCACCTGACTCCATAATATTCCGCCTTTGAGGGTTATATCAGTATAACCGAACGATGAGAACCAGAATCTTTTCTGGGCCGACAGTTCGGTCTTATTGAGAGTGAAGTCCGCTCCCATGAATCCTTTCGGTCCGAATTCATGAGTAAGCAAAAATACGGGGGCATCTCTATTGACCGCCATTCGGTTGTCGGATGTGGAGATGAATTTCTCGCCCGGTGCGAAGCGGATAGCCGCTTTAAACACGGCCTGATGGAAATGCTTGTCGACACGGCCATCTCCGGTAACAAACGGAATCCATTTAGTGGCTTCTTGTGTTTCGTGTCTCGCGCCGATATTGAACGTAAGATTATTGCGCAATTCGAGATTATATTCGAGTTGGGCAAGACGGCGGTAGGTTATCAGATCGCTTTTCTTTCGTTTGAGAGAAAGAAACATATTATCAGCATTGGTAAAGACATAATGCTGACCTAACTGGTCGATATCATATTGATAAAGGGCCCTTATGGAATTGACCGGGAATTCTCTCGGTGTATTTTTCTTTCGTGTAAAAGAATATTCCACCTCACCCTTGTATTTTACCTTTTTATCCCTTAATCCGTAGGCAACATATCCGCTACCGAATAAATGTGGAGAAAGAGCCGTAGTCGTCATTCCTCCTACTCTGAATCGCATACCCTCGGCTGTGTTGTAACTCAAAGTCGTATTCAGCGGCCCGAAGTTGAACTTACTCGGATTGCCCGTGGTGATGTATCCTTTTATAAAAGTTTTCAGAAATAATTCTGTCCAATATAGCAACGGCTGTTTGCGGAGCGTTGCCATCATATCACCCATATTCGATTGAGCATGAGTCAACGGCAATCTGCGCATATCGTCCCAATAATCCTGAGTTTTTTTCTCCGCTCCGGCTTTAACTACCTCCTTTTCCCCTTTATATGTCAACTCTTTGTATCCTTCGGGAAACTTATAGCTGAAATTATCATAGACAGCCTGTCGCGACCCGTATAATTTAGGCGTGCCGGGAAGAAGCTGCATTTCAAGACTCAGATCATCAAGAGTTTTATGCACATTCCCCAATGAATCAAGTTCGAAATTCTGACTGACGAAGATGTTCTGAACATAGTTAAGATTCTGAGCCTTCGGAACGCGCATAGTGATTCGTTTCACATATTTAATCGAATCCTTGACAGGCACGAACATCTTCCCCGTGAAACTGAACGATTCCGGCGTATGCGGAACAAATGTTAATTCTACGCATGGTTCGTCGTCCACAAGGACAGTATCCGAAATCTCATATTTATAATAATCAGCAGCAATATCAGAAAGCGGACTTACAAAGCGAGTTTGCATCAGCGCGATTGCGTTGTCATGAAGATTTATCTCACGGAACACATCTTCAATCACGGTCCGCACGTTGTCTTTATTGAAGGCATCGTCAAGTCCGTGGCTACGTAACCCCTCTACGATCTCCACTTCATTGCTCATATTCTTACCGGCCAAAACCTTCGATGTCTTTTCTTTAAGAGAAACATCCAGAACCTGCTTGCCTGTCCAATAAGCAGTATCGATATAATTTTGAAGGAAGTTAAATTGCTTACCTATCTTTCCGGTGCGTTGAATCAGACTTTCATCGAATTCGTTCAACGCAATGACCATTTTCGAATATTTGTCGTAACTATATTCATTTTCTTTCGAAGGGTCTGATAATTTCCAATCTTTTCTGATCCTCTCCATCAAATCGACGGCAGGATTATTTTTCTTGGAATATTTCTTTCGTTTAGGTCTGACTGTCACCTCTTTCAAGTCGCGTGCCTGAGCATTCTCAAAAGAGACAGTGTCTTCATCTACAGGCTCGACGTTATCTGCATGACCCTGAAATGTAATCATAGTCATGAGCAACGAAATTAACACAATCGCTTTCAATGTATAGTTATTTATAGTTGTGTTCAAAATATATAAGCAATCAGGAGATGCTATCAAAGCATCGAATTATAATATCTCGGATCTCCTGTCACATCTTCTCCGATGAACAGCGGAATCTCGAATTCGGCATCGACCGACGGCAATTCTATCTCTGCTACCGTTAATGGCTTATTGAGATTATAAAACTCGTCGATTTCCCACGTATAGCCCTTATAATTTACGATATAACGGGTCTTATCAAGAATTTTTCCTGCACATAGTTTAAGCATTTCCTCTGCATCCGCAATAGGAATCTCATATTCGAATTCCAAACGCGATGCACCTTGATTTTTACCTTTAACGGTTAAAAATCCCTTTCCGTCGCGAATACGGATTCTTACAGTCCTCTCCGGCTCTCGACACAGATAACCTTGCCTTATGCGACAGCTACATTCCGCCATCAGCTTGAAGCTGTCATCCCTAACCAGAAATTTTTTCTCGATTTCAACACCCATAACCTTATATCTTGATATCGTTATCTGAACTGATTAGAGTCGCGATTATATTCAAAACCGGCTTTTTCAAGTTTATTCAACAGTTCATCCATATCTATACCTTCCGATTTGCATAATTCTACGAGAGAATCATACTCATCGCGCAATTTCATATTTACCGCACTATAAAGCATAAACGGATCTTTGGGTAATGTCATAACTATTTATTTAAACAATCAGTTTTTATATGAATTAACGGATTCTATCACTGTGTCTACTTCGTTGTCTGTCATAACCGGAGAGATCGGCAGAGAGAGCACCGTGCGATGTATCTTTTCCGTTACCGGAAATTTATCTTCCGGTTTTAAGATCCCCTTCCCCTTATAGCAATCTTGCTCATGGGGAGGAATCGGATAATGAATCAATGTCTGAACTCCACACGCCGATAAATATGATTGAAGCGCGTCGCGCTCCTCACAAAAAATCGGAAAG
>JAIEAO010000189.1 GCA_029071345.1 Muribaculaceae bacterium
TTTGTTTTAATTTTTTTTTTCCCCTTCCCCCCCCCCCCCGGCTGGGGGGGGGGGGGAGGGGGTATATGGATGGGTGACTATAACCCCACACTCCGCTACGCTCCGTGAGGGGTTATTATTGATACGCCCCTACGGGGCTATATTTTATATCTTTGGAGCTATTAGACACAAAGGTTTTAATCTCTTTTTAATAAATTATAGGTTATGATTGTTTTAAAATAAAGTGACCGAATTGCGGTTAAATGAGTAAAAGAAGTGATTTTTATGAAGAAGTTGCTGGAGAAATTGCAGGGTGGTGTTTCGGGGTTTACGTCCACGCTGGGTTCGCTGATTAAGGTCGGTGTGATGTCGCGCAAGCCGTCGGAGGCATCGGCATCGGCCAAGGGCACGCTGATCATCATGGGCAACGGGCCATCGCTGCGCACCGCCATAGATGAAGATGGGGAGGTGATGCGGAAATATGACCTGCTCTCGGTGAATTTCGCGCCGCTGGCCCCCGATTTCGCGCAGCTTCGTCCGGAGATTCATGTGATGGCCGACGGGGTGTTTTTCGATGAATCGTTGCCCGGCAATGTCGGTCAGCTTTGGGAGGCGTTGCGTAAGGTGGATTGGCCGATGACGCTGTATGTGCCGGCAGAGCGTAAGAATTCTGCACTGCTCGCAGCTATGCCTCAGCTGATTACGGTTAAATATTTCAATCTCACTCCCGTGGAGGGTTGGCGCACGGTGCGGAATGCCATTTATCGCAAAGGGTTGGGGATGCCCCGTCCGCGCAACGTTCTGATTCCTTCGATAATGATCGGTATCCGCGAGGGTTATCGGACGATAGCCCTTGTCGGCGCGGATCACAGCTGGAGCAAAACACTGTGGGTCACGGATAATAACCGTGTGGTCAGCGTGCAGCCTCATTTCTATAAAGATAACGAGAAGGAACGAGAAAGGGTGGAAAGTGTGTATAAGGATATCCGTCTTCACCAGATATATGAAAGTTTTGCGGTGGCCTTCCGAAGCTATTTCGCCATAGAGGAGTTTGCGCGGAAGGAGGGCGTGCAGATATGGAACTGCACCCCCGGCTCGTTTATCGATGCCTTCCCCCGAAAGCCGCTTTCATCTCTCTGAGTTGAAAAGTAGGGGCGCGGCATGCCGCGACCGAATCAAATACCCGGAGACAAACAATGTCTCAAAACCATTAATCATTAACCATTAACCAAAAATATAATGCTATGGGAGCAGTAGAAATCATAGGCTATTTGGCAGCCATCTGCATGGTGTGCGGCTATCTTCCGCAAGCCATCTATACAATCCGCACCCGCGACACTGACGGTATCGCGATGCCCACGTTCATACTGATGTTTTTAGGTTCGGTGTTCTTTATCATTCAGGGCATAATGCTTGGAAATGCACCGCTCTGGATCACGAACCTTATCACGGGCACCTGTTCCGCAATCGTCTTCTGCATCAAGATCTATAACGACCACTTTAAGAATAGGCGTTAGGTAATTGTAGGGACGCACCACGGTGCGTCCTGAAGACATTTGAAAATTTTCTAATTCGGATGCGGACGCTCCACGGAGCGTCCCTACATATATCCCGTTAAACATTAACCACAAAGGTTAAGGCCTCGAAGAAGTCGCCTTCACGCACAGGCGATTCAATCTCGATCAGAAACCATCGCCAGCGCATACCGAGTAAGCCGGAAATCATCGGGCCGGTAGTCTCCGCGATCAGATGCCATTGTTCGCGATGATGCGATCCGTATATCCTCATGCGCACCTTGTCGCGCGGAAAAACACCGCGCAGATATACACTGCGCAGACATTTGTCGTCATCAGGATATCCTAAGTGCAGTGGCGAGGTGGTGATTACAAGTTTACTCCCGGCAGGTGTTGACGGTGTGACCGCGCCACTCTCCGTATATGCCGGGAGTCGCGAGAAACCTGTCAATGTTCCGGCACTCATCGGCAGGTCGGTATAATCTCTGTTTTTGCCGATTTCATCGGCAGAAATTACCCCTATGCGTCGGAAATCATTATCCTGCTCGGCGCGCAGAATGACCTCCGATTCGTCGTAAGAAGTGTAATGCCAGCAACGTTTCGGTTCGCCGTCAATCACAATGCTCCTTACTCCGGCCACATCGGTGGAAGGATCATACAGCGGCACCGGTTTTGTGGCAAAAACTTCGATGAAATCGACATTTTTCGTAATTTCTGCAAGTGCCGTCTCATCAGAGACGACCACGCGATATCTCAGTCTTGCGGGAATATTGCGGATCTGGAGAGCGGTGTAGAGTGTCTTGCCCGAAATGCTGTATCGTGTGATCGGAAGGCGTGGCGCGGTTGCAAACACCGACATCACTCCGAAGTCGTGGAATGCGCCGGTGCTTCCATCTTTATATCGGTAGCGCCATCCGAGCCTGAAGGGGGATGTGAATCGGTTGGCAACCGATGCCGATGAGAAGTAATTGGATAAGACCGAGCGGATTGCGCTTGTGCGGTTCTTCTGCAGCGTCGTGCTTTCAGGACTGGTCACGCCACGGTAATCGTCGGTGAACCACGCGTTGACACGCGGCAAATCTTCCTCGATCACCGCAAACGATATCTCCGTCTCGGGCCATCCTCCCATTCCGGGGTGTGTCGATCCGTCAGGACCGGTCACTGCAGCTGCATATTGCGGACTGTAACCTCCGAGATCGCGACCGTCTGAATTAAACTCCAGCGAAACTGCATCTGCAGCATTCCCTGATTCGTTTTCTCCGATTTCATCGGTGTTTTCCGGTATAATTATCCGTTTGCTGAACTTGATATCCTCAAACTCTATCCTCTTCCTGATTCTCATAAATTTCCAATATTAACTTATACGTCTGAAATGACAGATAAAAAATTACGAGGCGAAGATATTATGAAATCCTCACCCCGCAATATTATCGGTTTACGTTTAAGCCGGAATTATGTGTTGCAGGTCAAATGGTGCCTTTGAATGCGTGCCATAGTCTGCTTGGCAGCGAACGCTTCGCCCATTTCTCTTTGCGATAATCAGCATATTGCAACTGCTGGAGAAGCGTGATGAAATCCGGGAAGTAACGGTCATACTCCTCTTTATGCTTATTGTAGATATAAGTCTTCGTGATCCGCTCATTTTCCTTTGACTGCACTGTCGAATTTCTGGAGATTTCCTTGATGCGGTATCTGAATAATTTTTCGGGAATTTGGCAGACCTGTGCATTCTCATCAAGCAGTGACAGCCAGAAATCCCAGTCCTCATATCCGAAAGGGATTTTGGTGTCATATCCGCCCACTTTTTCAAAATCTTCCATACGATACATTCCGGAGCAGAATATCGTGTTGCCAATCAGCAGTTTCCTGTAGCCATTGTAAGAGATTGGAGGAGTATGGGTAGTGGCCCCGAACATTTGCCAGTCGCAATACACCACTTTTAGCTCATGATTCTTTTCAAACGTCTGCACGCATTTTTCGATGTATTCAGGCTCAAACAGGTCGTCTGCGTCAAGAGGAAGGATATATTTGCCCGCCGTTTTGGATGCGGCATAATTGCGCGCCGCACTAACCCCGTGATTCTCCGTATGGTAAAACTTTATCCTCGGGTCAGATTCCACATATTTCTTCACCACTTCCGCTACATTATCAGGGGAGCCGTCATCAACGATGGCGACTTCCCAGTTAGTGTAGGTTTGCTGTTGAAGGGAATCTAAAGCCTCCGATATGAACTGAGCCTGATTATAGGCCGGCATCAACACGGAAACAAGGGGCGACTGGTCCATATTCAGATGTTTCGGGGGTTATTCCGCGATAAGGAGGAAGTGATTTTTCTTACCTTTCTGAATATGGAGATATTTGCCGCCGAGCAGAGCTGAAGCATCAACCACGGCAGCCGGATCGCTGACTTTTTCCTTGTTGAGGCTCACGCCGTTGCCCTGAACCATCTTTCGGGCTTCCCCCTTTGAGGGGAATACGGTGGTCTTGACGGCCAGAAGGTCGAGCAGGGGAATGCCGGCTTCGAGTTCGGCTTTGGATACAGTGAAACGGGGAACACCGTCGAAGATGTCGAGAAGTGTCTGCTCATCAAGCGCCTTGAGAGCTTCGCCGGCTGAGTTGCTGAAAAGGATCTGCGATGCCTCTACGGCCGCATTGTAGTCTTTCTCGCTGTGAACCATAGTGGTCACCTCTTTTGCCAGACGTTTCTGCAAGGGGCGTGCACCGGGATTCTGCTCATGTTCCTTCACCAGCTCCTCGATCTCCTCTTTGGTGAGGAATGTGAAGATTTTCAGATATTTCTCGGCATCAGCATCGGAAACGTTGAGCCAGAACTGATAGAACTTGTAGGGGGAGGTGTAGCGGGGATCGAGCCAAACGTTGCCGCTCTCGGTCTTGCCGAATTTGCCACCGTCGGCTTTCGTGATGAGGGGGCAGGTGAGTGCGTATGCCTCGCCTCCGAGTTTGCGGCGGATAAGCTCTGAGCCGGTGGTGATGTTGCCCCACTGGTCGGAACCGCCCAACTGCAGTTTGCAGTTCTTATCCTGATAGAGGTGGAGGAAGTCGAAGCCCTGGAGTAGCTGATAGGTGAACTCAGTGAAGCTCAGGCCGTCGCGTGCCTCGCCGTTGAGGCGTTTCTGCACACTGTCTTTCGCCATCATGTAGTTAACGGTGATATGCTTACCGATTTCACGCGCGAAATCGAGGAAGGTCACATCTTTGGTCCAGTCGTAGTTGTTGACCATCTCGGCGCGGTTGGGAGCGTCGGAATCGAAATCGAGGAATTTAGAGAGCTGCTTCTTGATGGCCTCCTGATTGTGGCGGAGAGTCTTCTCATCGAGAAGGTTACGCTCGGCAGACTTTCCCGAGGGGTCGCCGATCATACCTGTCGCACCCCCTACGAGGGCCAGCGGTTTGTGACCGCAACGCTGGAAATGACGTAGCATCATCACACCGCAAAGGTGACCGATATGGAGAGAGTCGGCAGTCGGGTCGATACCGAGGTATGCCGTAGTCATCTCTTTAGCAAGTTGTTCGTCAGTGCCGGGCATCATCGTGTGGATCATGCCGCGCCATGTAAGTTCTTCAATGAAATTCATATATATTGGTTTTCAGTTTTTAGTTTTTAAGTTTTTTAGTGAGAAGTGAGAGGTGAGAAGTGAGAGGTGAGAAGAATTTTGGGCTTGCGCCCTCAACACAGTCTGAATTTAGTGATAAGAAATAAGAGATAAGTGATAAGAATAGCTTCTATAACTCCTAATTCCTAACTCCTAACTCTTAATTCTTAAGGAGATATGTCATCACTACATCTCCGACGGCTTTGAGGGTGTGCGGGTCGATGTTGTCGATGTTATCGGTCGAGGTGTGCCAGTGAGGGTTGAAACCGGTGGCCGGCTGATATTCGATAATGTCGACAGCCGGAATGCCGGCTTTGATAAGTTCGACATGATCGTCGGTGACGCCACCCCCTATCCGGTAAGGAAACACCGATCCATAACCTAAATCGGAAGCTACATTCCACAGAGATTTTACAAGAGCCGGGGCATTTTGCTGGGAAAAATATTCCACGGGGAATACAGCACCCTTGCCTCCGACCATATCAAGCAGTATCGCTTCTTTTGGCGCATACCCCTCGACAATAGGGTTATTGGCGAAATATCGGGCACCCATCGCCCATGATTCATCGTTATCCTCTTCTCCCCAGTCTTCGGCATCGACAAAAAGTATGTCGACACCGCGGTTGGAATTTGAATCCTTCAGTTGTCTGGCCACTTCTAATAGCACCGCCACTCCGCTTGCGCCGTCGTTGGCTCCGTCGACGGGTCGGGAGCGTTTTGCCGGATCGGGGTCTTCATCGGCCCATGGACGGCAATCGTAATGGGCAAGGAGCAGGATTCGGTTGTCGGCTTCGGGGTTGAACTGGCCGAAGATGTTGCGCGCATGGAGCTCCGTACCGTCGAACGCCTTGAGGTCGGCGCGTTGTTCTTGCACGGCGGCCCCGTGACGTGTCAGCTCCGCTACAAGCCAGTCGGCGGCCTTGCGATGCGCCTCAGTGTTGGGCACTCGCGGCCCGAAATCCACCTGACGCTTCAGATAGGCGTATGCACTGTCGGCCGAAAACTTCACGTCCGTGTCGATGCTTCCGAAAGTCGGAGCATTAGTATTTTCTCCGATTTCATCGGTGTTTTTTGCACTTTTAGAGCCGCATGAAATCAATAGAAATATAGACAGTAATATTGTAACTACGTTTTGCATAATGCAAATTTACTCATAATGTTCCATATTTTCTAAATTTTAAGCTAATTTTGTAGATTATTAAAGTTAGAGAGAGGGTCATGGATGTAAGTATAATCATAGTCAACTATCATACAGAAGGTCTCATTAAGAATGCAATCGATTCGGTGATTGAAAAGACCGGAGGAGTGACCTATGAAATTATTGTTGTAGACTCCGCTCCCGACGACGGCGCGCGCAATGTGCTGGGCGCGATAAAGCCGGGAGTGCCGTATCGCTATCTCGAACTTGCTGAAAACCGAGGATTCGGCGCGGCAAATAATGAAGGCTTCAGATACGCCACCGGGAAATATCTCTTCTGTCTGAATCCCGACACATTGCTTGTGAACAACGCTGTCAAGATTCTGTTCGATTTCATGGAGACTCATGCGCGGTGCGGAGCCTGCGGAGGCAATCTTTTCCATGCCGATATGCGTCCGACTCATTCATTCCGCCGTATTTTGCCCGGCACGTTATGGGAGATCAGCGAGGGGATGAATCGACTGCCCGAACATTTACTTTTCGGTAGAAATTCCAAATTCAATCATTCCGGTCGCCCG
This sequence comes from Muribaculaceae bacterium, assembly GCA_029071345.1. Lineage (GTDB taxonomy): Bacteria > Bacteroidota > Bacteroidia > Bacteroidales > Muribaculaceae > Lepagella. The sequence continues at coordinate 6,824 of JAIEAO010000189.1, forward strand.
AAGAAAGTAGGATATATTACGGGTGCCGACCTTATGCTCAGAAGTGAAGTGATAAAGAATGTCGGAGGGTTCGCCCCGGAATTTTTCATGTATTTTGAGGAGACCGACCTCTGCTGCCGCATCCGTAAATCGGGTTACGATATATTCTCTGTGCCGGCCGCTGAAATTATACATCTTGAGGGGCAGAGTATGACCACGGAGGAGGTGAACACTAAGAAATTCAAATATTATGCCGACAGCCGCGTGGAATATTATAAACGGAACGCTACGCTGAAAGAGGCGGCGAAGGCTTATAAGATCTATCTTAAAAATCTAAGGAAATGGGCAAAAAACACCGATGAAATCGGGAAAATTGCGCAAGTTCATTATCAGTGCGCACTTAACGCTCTTGACAGATATGCCGAACTTAAAGATAAGATTTTTCCGGAGTCGCAAAGATGAAAAGAGTGATTAAGAGATTGAGTGTTGAAATATTATCTATATTTGCGTATCATGATTTATGTAAGAGATAAAGGGCGGATGTGCAACAACATCCTGCAGTATGGCCATTTGTATGCCTGGGGCCGTGAGCACGGACGCAAAACACTATCCATGCGCTTTGCCTACAAATATCCTTATTTCGCAATATCCCACACTCCGGGGCATAACTTCTTCAGGTATCTTGTAGGTAAATTCGGAGCCAAACTCGGATTGATTCCCGTAGTCAGTTTCGACGAGAAGGGTGAGGATACCGCGGAGAAGGAGCGTGAGATGATGCGCAGGCGAAACATCGTGGCGCAAGGATGGGAGGTTAGATTTTATGATCTTTTTCTAAAATATTTTGACGATATAAAGGAGCTTTTCGCTTTCGATCCGGCCATCGCCGCCAAGATTCATGATTATATCACTGCGAAGACGCTCCCCGGCTCGGTCAAGCTCGGCGTGCATATCCGGCGTGGCGATTACGCCCGCTGGCAGGATGGCCGCTATTATTTTGACGATGACGTGTTCGTGAATTCAATTTCCCGCTTCCGCAGCATCTGTGGCAAGCCTCTCACGGTCTATATCTGCGGTAACGATCCGATGCTCGACAAGAAGAAATATCAGGAATCATTCAGCGGTACGGACGTGAAAATAGTGTTTGCTGAAGGCAATCCGGGTGAGGACCTGTGTCTCCTTTCGGAATGTGATTACATCATGGGGCCGCCGAGCACTTTTTCGCTTGTCGCGGCGATGTATCGCGACCGTCCTCTTTACTGGATAAAAGACCCGAAAAAAGAGATAGAATTAAGTGATTTCGGTTATTTCCGTGACCTTTTCAAGGAGATTATATGATGAAAGTATTATACGACAGCGATGTTTTCTCAAATCAGACATTCGGAGGAATCTCACGTTATTTCGTTGAGCTTATAAACAATCTTCCTCCGGAGTGGACTCCCGAACTATCGCTATGGGCAAGCGAGAATGAATATCTCAGCCTGTTGCATAAGCCTCAGTGGCATATACCGTTGCGTCATTTTCCGGAGCATCGCAAGCTCTACCGCGCTATCAACGGGATTTCGGATCGTCGTCTTCTTAAAAAAGGGGATTACGATATTTTTCATACCACCGGGTTCAATCCATATTTTATTGACCGGGTGCGCACACCATACGTCGCAACGGTTCATGATATGATCTATCTCGACAATTATCGGGCCGGAACATTGAAGAAGGAGATCGTGGACGGCATAGAGAAGGTGATATTTAACGCCGACCGCATCATCGCCATCAGTGAATCCACCCGCCGGGGTCTCTTAGAGGCTTATCCGCAGATTAATCCTGATCGAGTGGATGTGGTTCATCACGGTTTTGCAACGCCATGTGTCGATTTGCCTGCTCCGACGTGGCTACCGCGGAATTACCTGCTGTTTGTAGGCCAGCGCGGAGACTACAAGAATTTCGATAATTTTTTCAAGGCATACACTATCCTTGCCCGTCGCGACGAGACGCTGCGTCTGCTCTGTACCGGACGTCCGTTTAATCGTGGCGAGCGCGATATGATAGCCCGCTCAGGGCTTGAAAGCAGGATTGACTGCAGGTTCGTGCCTACGGATCAACTTGACGCCGTCTATGCCGGCGCCCGCGCTTTTATATTCCCTTCGCGCAAGGAGGGTTTCGGAATGCCTATTCTCGAATCTTTTGCCGCGGGATGTCCGGTAATATTGAGCGATGCAAGCTGTCTGCCGGAGGTAGCGGGAAGCGCGGGGGTGTATTTTAATCCTGATTCGCCCGAAGATATAGCTGAAAAGATCGGTAAAGTGATATATGACAATAATTTCCGCGACACGAAAATTGCCGAGGGACGCGAACGTCTAAAGAGTTTTTCTTGGGAGAAATGTGGCCGGGAGACAGCGGCCGTGTATAATAAAACATTGGGTATATGAGCAAGGCTGAAGCAGAGAAAAATAGTAAACCGCTTTTCAGCGTCATCACAGTGTGCCGGAATGCAGCCGAAGCGTTGAAAACCACGATGGCCAGCGTTGTCAGTCAGGATTTTGCGGATAAGGAATATATTATTGTAGACGGCGCATCGACAGACGGGTCGAAGGGTATCATAGCAGCTGCGGGAAATGGCATCAGCCGCTGGATATCGGAGCCTGACAAGGGAATCTATGACGCAATGAACAAGGGGGTGAAGATGGCTTCCGGCGATTGGGTGATTTTTATGAATGCCGGCGACACATTCGCCTCCTCAGATACCCTCAGCCGCGTTGCGGAGGCTATGGCTGACATTGACCCTAAGACGGAGGTAATCTATGGAGATGTGATAAAAAAGGTCGGAGAAAAGGGGGAGATAATCAAGAAGGCAGAACCCATGCATAATTCTCACCGCATGATATTCTGCCATCAGAGTTCATTTGCCGGTCGCGAATCGCTGTTGCGTCATCCTTTTGACATAAGTCATAAATTCTCGGCCGATTTCAAGTTTTTCAAGACCCTTATCAGGGAGGGTGCCGGTTCGCTTAAGCTTGACTTCCCGATAGCTGTTTTCGACACAGGGGGAATATCCAACAGCCGCCGTTCCGACGGGCTTGCCGACAATATGCGCGTGATTCGCGAGACCGACGGCTTGATCCGGGGATTGCCTCATTTACTTCATCTTTTCCCTTCCTGGCTCCTCTGCAGGCTTCGCGGAAAGTGAATGTTCATATACCTTCGACATGGCGAAAAAAAGGTAAATAGCATCGTTTTTAGCCGCGATGTATCCCGATATGCCGTGAAGGAATCCACCTTTGAGAAAAAATGATTTAAAGAAGCGAAACCACGGTTTGAAGATGATTCTGCTGAGAGTCACCGGCTTTTTTGCGCGGCGGTCTACCTCGAAAGTGGTATAGCGGTTCATGCGCTCCATTACGGCCTCCATTGTCGGGGGCTTGTGAATCATCGCCAGTTCGTGATGTTTGGCCGGGATACGGTCTATTTTACCGTTGATATGGGGGCGTGAATGTACCTCTTTAGGCCAATATGAAACACGGCGGTCGAAAAGGCGGAGCTGGTAATCGGGATAGTCTGCGCGTCTCCATGTGTCGAGAAAAAGATTGCGACGCGCCACCATCAACCCCTTGACATCACCCGGATTCTCAATGAAATTGCGGATATATGCCGTGAGGGTCTCTGGAATAATCTCGTCAGCATCTACGAAAAACACCCAGTCGTGGGAGGCGGCACGCATCGCGAGGTCTCGGGCCGGTTCGGCATACCCTGCCGGCTCCACCGATATTATCCGGCAACCGTTCCGGCGGGCAATATCGAGAGTATGGTCGGTGGAATCCATATCCACCACCATAATCTCATCGAAATCCAGCAACCTGTCGATCACTTCCTGCAGAAACGTGTCGGCATTCCGGGTGTGGATGATTGCAGTGCATTTTATCTTTTCCATCTCGCGGGAGCTGATAACTTGTGATTTATCGTGCGCTGACCGTTAGCCCACGGATGCACCGGGAGCGACAGGACCTGTCGGCCCGATCACCACTAATTTGCCGTCGCTGTTTACGGCCGAGAGAATCATGCCCTGCGATTCGATACCCATCATCTTGCGGGGTTCGAAGTTGGCGATGAAGCAGATCTCTTTGCCTACGAGCACCGAAGGATCCTCGTAAGAGAGAGCTATACCGCTGAGGATGGTGCGCTGGCCCATACCGTCCTCGATGAGGAACTGCAGCAGCTTCTTTGATTTCTTAACCTTGTTGCATTCAAGCACTTTACCCACGCGGATATCCACCTTCTCGAAGTCGTCGAACGAGCAGACGGGCTTAACCTCCTCGGGTTTCCAAGCGGCCATCTCGTTGGCCTTCTTGGTGTCGAGAAGTTTCTGCACCTGAGCGTCGATAGGTGCGTCCTCGATTTTCTCGAAGAGCAGTTCGGGTTCACCGATCTTCGCGCCGGCGGGCACGATGTCGAAGTTGCCGAGCATATCCCATGAGATTTTGCCTTCGCCGAGCATATTGATGAGTTTGGCCGACATGAAGGGGAGGAAGGGCTCGAACGCGATAGAGAGGTTAGCGCAGGTTTGGATGGCTATGTTGAGCACGGTGGCGGTGCGCTCCATATCGGTCTTTGCGATCTTCCAGGGTTCTGTCTCCTGAAGGTATTTATTGCCGGCACGCGCCATATCCATTGCCAGCTTGAGGGCCTCGCGGAAGTGGAACGTATCAAGCGCCTCGGTCATCTCAGCCTTGAGCTTGCGGATTTCGTTGATAAGAGCATTGTCGACATCCTGAAGTTCGCCGGCAGCGGGAACGACCCCGTCGAAATATTTGTGAGTGAGCACCACCGCGCGGTTCACGAAGTTGCCGAGAATCGCCACTAACTCGGAATTGTTGCGAGCCTGGAAATCTTTCCATGTGAAGTTGTTATCCTTGGTCTCCGGAGCGTTGGCCGTGAGCACATAGCGGAGCACGTCCTGCTTGCCGGGGAAGTCTTCGAGATATTCATGCAACCATACGGCCCAGTTGCGCGAGGTGGAGATTTTATCGTCTTCGAGGTTGAGGAACTCATTGGCGGGCACGTTGTCGGGGAGATTGAAAGAGCCGTCGGCCATCAGCATAGCGGGGAATACGATGCAGTGGAACACGATATTGTCCTTGCCGATGAAATGAAGCATACGGGTCTCCGGGTCTTTCCACCATTTCGTGTAATCGTCACCCACGAGGTCGATTGTGTTGGAGATATAGCCGATTGGGGCGTCAAACCAAACATAGAGCACCTTGCCGTCGGCTCCCTCTACGGGGACGGGGATACCCCAGTCGAGGTCGCGGCTTACGGCGCGGGGCTGAAGACCCATGTCGAGCCATGATTTGCACTGGCCGTAAACGTTCGATTTCCACTCTTTGTGATCCTCAAGAATCCATTTCTCAAGCGGCTTCTGCCACTTGTCGAGGGGGAGATACCAGTGAGAAGTCTCCTTCATCACGGGAACGTTGCCGGTGATGGCCGATTTCGGGTTGATAAGGTCGGTGGCGTTAAGCGATGTGCCGCAGGCCTCGCACTGGTCTCCGTAGGCGTGCTCGTTGCCGCAATGGGGGCAAGTGCCGGTGACATAGCGGTCGGCGAGGAACTGGCCTGCCTCCTCATCGTAAAGCTGCATCGAGGTTTTCTCCACGAATTCACCTTTGTCGTAAAGGCGGCGGAAGAAATCAGATGCGGTCTTGCGATGGGTCTCCGATGTGGTGCGTCCGTAAACATCGAAAGAGATTCCAAGACCTTCAAACGAATCCTTAATTATGTTGTGGTATCGGTCTACAATATCCTGGGGAGTCACGCCCTCCTTCTTAGCCTTGATCGTGATGGGCACTCCGTGCTCATCGCTACCTCCGATCAGCAGCACCTCTTCACCTTTGAGGCGGAGATAGCGGGCATAGATGTCGGCAGGAACATAAACTCCGGCGAGGTGTCCGATGTGCACCGGGCCGTTGGCGTAAGGGAGAGCCGTCGTTATAAGGGTTCTTTTGAATTCTTTGCTCATATCGGTTTTCGGTTTTTTTCAGTAATTATAAACCAGACGCTGAAGCGTCTGGCACAAATTGATGCAAATTTAGTAAAAATAATTATCTCTGCCAATCTTTAAGGATTATTCCTCTTTCTGTTCGGGTTGTTCTGGCTTGGCGTAGGCTCCCAACACAGGGTTGCCCTCAACGGCTGTTGCGAGGCGGTCAACCCCGTCGATATCGGTCATGACTGCCGGGGAGAGGAATTGCGCGTCTCCACGGCCGATTACGGGCGAATCGGCGGCTACATGATAGTTGAAATAATATTTGGGGCGGTCGGTGAGGAAAAGCGGATCGCATTCCCAGAGACAATCGATGAAATTGTCGTCGTCTTCGCCTACTGATTTCATCGACACGTTGCGGAAGAATACATCCGAGCCCGTGAGGTCGCCTATGTTGATATCTTTCCCGATTCCGTAAATTATGGAGTTTTCGAGCGAGAACTTCATGAGGGGATTGGAATTGTCGTCTGCCGGCTCATCCTCTTTAGGCGGAACTGCATGATAGAGGCAGAGGAGGGGTTGAGTGATGGCTGAGAACAGGTAATTGTTGGCTATCGTGCATTGCACGAACTCACCCGTGCCTCCGGTCAGGCTCACCACAGCTTCCGGCGATTCCGAGAAGCATACGCCGTAAGCCGCGATGTCGCAATATTTGGCGTTGAGCACGTTGGTCTGCGAATTGTGGAGCCATGAGTTACGAAGTTCGAGCTTGCGCTGCGAGAGATCGCCGCACGAGTCAAGGCTGAGACCGGAAACGGTCGACCTCATATCCACATATTCGAGCTTGTTGCCGAACGATTCGCGCGATATTCTCAAGCCTTTCCACTGCCCCGCGAGAATGTCGTAACTCACGTTGGGAAGCACATTGTCGAGGCGGTCGCCGCGCATCTGAATCAGTTTGCCGGGTTCGCCGCAGGCTTCGATGCGGCCATGCACGATCATCTCGGCCCCGTCGTGGAAAAGAAGACGCACGTCAGGATCGATGCGGAGCACCGCTCCTTTATCGACCACTAACGAGTCGAAAACGACGTATGGACGATCGGCGGAAAGGTGAGTGTCGCCGGTGATGCGGGTGGCGCGCAGACGTGTCACATTCTGTCCGTAAGCCTCAAGGGTGACGGTCTGCGTGACACCGTTTGTGATAAACTCGATTTCATCCTCTACACGGTATGGCTCATTGCCGGCGGTCTCGGGGATGAAACATTCGATAAACATGAATATTGAATCCTCCCTCCATATCTCCACATCGTGAAAGCTTTTTCCGCTCATGCCGTCGACATTTATGCTGAAATTGGATTCCGGATTTTTCAGACGGATCGAAGAGATCACAATCCCTTTTTTAGCGCGGTTGGCAACCACAAGACGGGCCGTGGGCGTTCCGAGGTCGGTGAACACGGTGTCGAAGTTTACGGTGTCGCGCGAAAAGGTGAGAATATCTGACGAGGAAGTGCTTACGCTGTCGCTGATGCAAGAGCTGACACATACGCTCATCGCCGCTATTAATGTCAAAAGAATAAAGAAAGCTTTTCTCATATATGAAAAACGATTTTGTGACGTTGATATTATAGTAGGAGTTAGGAATTAGGATTCAGGAATTAGGAGTTATGGACACTTCTCTCTTCTCATCTCTCACTTCTCACTTATCTCTGACAATATGAAATACATGATGATAGCGGGGGAAGCCTCGGGCGACCTGCACGCTTCCAACGTTATACAATCCTTGAAGAAACTTGACAAGGATGCTGATATCCGCTTCTTCGGCGGCGATCTCATGGCCAAAGCCGCGGGGCGTCTTCCGGAACTTCATTACGAACGCATGAACGTAATGGGGTTCAGCGAAGTTATCAGGAAGTTTTCCGTAATAATGAAAAACTTCGCCCTCGCGCGCAAGGTGCTGAGAGAATTTCGTCCCGATGTGCTTGTGCTCATAGATTATCCCGGCTTCAATCTGCGTATGGCCAAATATGCGCATAAGCTGGGAATCCCAGTACATTACTTTATCTCTCCGAAGGTCTGGGCGTGGAAAGAGTGGCGCGTCAAGAAGATCAAGAAATATGTCGACAAGATGTATTCCATCCTTCCGTTTGAGGTCGCATTTTATAAAAATCATCATTACGACGTGACATACGTCGGCAATCCGTCGGTTCAGGAGATTGCCTACAGCTTGGGTCACATACCCCCAAAAAAGCACTTCATGGAGCGTCAGGGTATCACGGATCCGCGGCCGATAATCGCCCTTCTCCCCGGATCGCGCAGCAGCGAGATCCGCAATAATCTCCCGCTGATGATTGCGGCGGCCAAACGCTTTCCTGAATTTCAATACATGGTGGGGGCCGCTCCGGCCGTTCCCGAGAAATTCTATCGCGAAGTGGCTCAGGACCCGGGCTTGAAAGTGATTTTCGGTGCCACCCACACCTTGCTGAAATATTCGGCGGCTGCGGTTGTCACTTCAGGCACAGCCACGCTGGAGACGGCGTTGATTGGAACGCCGCAGGTGGTGGTCTACAGATCCAACGGCATGAAACTCTCCTACAAGATAATGGAGAAACTGCTGAAGATAAAGTATGTATCGCTTCCTAATCTCATCGTCAACAACAGTGTGGTTTCAGAGCTGCTGCTTCATGAGTGTACGGTCGAAGGAATCGCCCGCGAGCTCTCGCCGTTGCTTCAGCCCTCGCCGCGCCGCAGTTCGCAGCTTGCCGGCTATAAGACGATGCAGCGCAAACTCGGCAACTTCGTGGCTTCCGAATACGTCGCCGAACTCATCGCCGACACGCTCGGAGTCCAGCCGGCAACCGACAACGGCTCTGAGTCTCCTAAGAAAGCGACTAAGGATTCTGCTGAATCTTCAGGAAAATCATCTGCGGAAGATTCCGGTGAGCAAAAGCCTCGTCCGCGTCGCCGCAAACCTAAACCCAAATCAGATCCCCAACCCGAAGAATAAAAGATAAAGACAGGGATATTAAATTAATATCCCTGTCTTTATTATATCTGAATATAACGGATTTCCAAGATCTTCTGTAATAAGAACCGGCTCAATGAGATTGCTTATTTTGCGCTTGATTTTCCATAAAAGAGGGGTGTCTGCAAAGTAATCATCGTTCAGCTTGTCAACGATTACAGCGATGTCAATATCGCTATTGGTATTAAAGGTTCCTTTGCTGAACGAACCATACAGATACAGAGCCTTTATCTGCAAATGTTCAGCAATCGCAGATTTATAACGTTTTGCCAATTCTATAGCATACTCTTTATCCATAATCTTAACTCATCAGTTTTCTCTAACAATTCTTTGCAACGCTCCTCATTAAGACTTCTCATAAGTCTTTCTTTATATGAAGGATAACGAGCTTCTATATTCAGAGGTTCAAGAATATCAATAAGATCCATCTGATCTTCAGACATTAATTCATCTAATCCGGTTCTTTCTGCAAGTCTCGATAAAGTATGGATCTTCAATGGTGGCTCTTCAAGTTTTGTAGACCAGTAGGCCTTAAGAATCTTTTCGATAACCTGATGGCACATAAACCCAACGTATAGGTATCGTTTAGTTTCCAGCATGGCCTGAGCGGTGTCGAAATCATAATCCGCCATCTCTACCCAATATTTTACTTTATCTTCCACGGTATGATAATTTTGCCTGCAAATATAGTTATTA
>JAIEAO010000019.1 GCA_029071345.1 Muribaculaceae bacterium
ATTAATGGATAAACATGAATAACTTTGCATTGAACCCAATCCTTTTTTTATCATATATATTATTTCAATACTTATATCAATAATTGGGTGTGCGAATATTTATGCACAAACACCGAATGACAGCCTTAAACAAGCTGCATCTATAGTAGACGGTTTGTTTTTCGATAAATCTACGCCAACTAAATCTTTGGTTCCTGGCAATGCAACTCTTGCCCTACTCAAAGACCCGGACGGGGCAATGGTTATAGCCGTATATTTGCCCAAAGGTTTTGCTTTGGATGAATCAATGAAAGCGAAAGCCATTCCGGCTGAGAAAGTTAAGCATAGTGCTAAATTACTTCGCGACTATAGGGGGTGTAGACCATATACAGAGGTTTGGGGAGGAATCGGGGTTACAGTTGGTGAGCCCATGGTTAATTTTGAATATTCCGACATTGACAATAATTTATGGAATAATGAGAAACTCAAAAACAAAGTCTATGTTATCAACCTTTGGCAAACCGAGTGCGGACCTTGTAGGCGAGAAATGCCGATACTCTCCCAATGGAAAGAGAAATATCCCGATGTAGTTTTCCTTTCAGCATCACGCCACAATAGAGAGGAAATCCTTCCCATTGCAGAGAAACATAATTTCACATGGACGCATCTTCAGGACGCATCCGATTTAGTAGCACTTGTTCGCCAAGAAGGTTTTCCACTCACTATTGTGGTAGATAAAGAGGGTATAGTTCGTTTTGCTAAAGTCGGAGCCTCCGAAGAAAACCAATCCGCCGCCCTCTCCATCATCGAACAGTTATCTCATTAACACACTCTTTGTTAGTCCATGCGGGAGCGGTAGTCGTCGTAGGTGTATTCGCGCAAGAGGACTGGGTCGCCTTCAATGGGGGCGAACCAGATCGAGGGATGCTGAATGCCGTTGAACATATTGGTTTTGACCGTAGTGTAGTGGTTCATGTCAAGCAGAGTCAGTTTGTCGCCGGGTTTTAGTTCATCCCTAAATTTCCAATCGCCGACGAAGTCACCACTTAAACATGAGTTGCCTCCCAATCGATAGATATTCTCCGATTCGGCATCGTCAGGTAATGATTCGAGAATATTCGGTTTATAAGGCATTTCGAGACAATCGGGCATATGGCACGCAAATGATGCGTCGATAATTGCAGTCTTTATTCCCGCGTCTTCCACCACATCAAGCACCTCAGTTACCAAATCTCCGGTCTGCCATGTGAACGCACTCCCCGGCTCCATTATAATCTGAAGATGTGGATATTTCTCATGGAGTTTATTAAGCAGCGAGATAAGATGCTCAATATCATAACCTTTGCGAGTCATAAGGTGACCGCCTCCCATATTAAGCCATTTAATCTGAGGTAGCAGGTGGCCGTATTCGGCTTCGAATGCTTCGAGTACCTTTTCAAGATCATAGCTCGTAGATTCACACAGAGCGTGAAAGTGAAGACCTTCCAGTCCTTCCGGCAAGTTACCCTGCAAATTTTCGGACTTTTCTCCGAAACGCGAACCGGGTACGCAAGGATTGTAGATATCGGTTTCAATTACGCTGCAATGCGGATTGACTCTGAGACCGGCAGATACAGGTTTTTCAGGATGTTTCTCGTTATATGCTTTAATCTGCGGATAAAATCTATGGAATTGACTTAAGGAATTGAATGTGATATGCGAACTTCCATTCAGGAATTCAGGAAACGATTTATCTGTATAAACAGGGCAGTAAGAATGCACCTCATTCCCTAAGAATTCAAGCGACATCTTCATCTCGTTGAGAGAGCTGGCCGTTGAAGCCGTGAAATATTCCTTGATAATGGGGAACGTTTTCCACAAAGCATTAGCTTTAAACGCCATTATAATCTTTACATTACCACGTTTCGCAACATCCGACAGAATTTCCATGTTGCGGCGCAATCTGTCTTCATAAACTATATAGTAGGGAGTAGGGATATTCTTATTCATGTTGTTATCAATCGATAATATCAAATTTTGCAAATTTCAGTAAAAGTTTCTTTGATCCGGTCACACCGAAGTCAACCGTAATGCAGGGTTCACCCTGCATATTTCCGATTGCGCTAATCTTTCCTTCGCCTAACTTCGTATGACGTATAGTCTGACCAACTTTCAGCTCCGATATAGTGTGTTGTGCTGCCCGAACAGCAGATAAACTCCGAGCTTCCTCTCTCTGAATTTCATTAAGGGCACGTTTACCGTAATCGGGGCGTGAAGATGCAGGGCCGAAATCTGCAAATTTTCCGCCACTGAATGATTGCGAAGGATTAGTACGCTGATTGTTGCTCCGGTAGTTATTGATTGGGTTTACAAAACGTCCGCTATTATCATCAATATTAACCGATGAAACCATCTTCAGATACTTGGGATCTATCTCTGAAAGGAATCTCGAAGGGCGGGTCAAAACGGTCTGACCGTTTCTGAATCGCGACCCGGCATAAAGCATTACACAAGTTTCTTTTGCCCGTGTGATCGCTACATAGAGCAACCTTCGTTCTTCCTCAATCTGTGCTAATGAATCCATGCTCATTGAGGATGGAAAGAGATCTTCCTCCACTCCAACGATATAGATGTGCTTGAATTCCAATCCCTTTGAAGCGTGAACGGTCATTAAAGTCACTTTAGGCTCATCGTCATCTTCTTTTTCATCCTGGTCGGTAGCGAGCATTACATCGGATAGAAACGCACGCATAGTGACATCGGCATCTGCCTCTTCTTCCATTCTTGAATCTACAAAATCCTTGAGACCCGACATTAGCTCAGTAAGGTTCTCTTTTCGGCTTATAGATTCCGGAGTCTGGTCATGAGCCAATGAGGTCAGGATTCCTGTGCGGTTATATATTAGTTGACCAAGTTCAAAGGCATTTGAGGTTTCGTTGTCTTTTATAAATACCTTAATGAGATCAGCGAAAGCAATGAGCTTCTTTTTAGTACCTGAATTCAATCCGGTATCATATCGGTCTATTTCAGAGATTATACCCCAAAGACTTGTTCCGTTCTCGGTGGCACACGCCTGAATCTTCTTCATCGTGGTCTCACCGATTCCGCGAGCAGGGTAGTTGATGATTCGGCGCAAAGCCTCGTCATCATCCGGATTGATGGTAACGCGAAAATATGCGATTACGTCTTTGATCTCCTTGCGCTGATAGAAGGAGAGACCGCCATAGATACGGTAATTGATGTTGCGTTTACGCAATGCCTCCTCCAATACACGGCTCTGTGCATTAGTACGGTATAAAATGGCGTACTCATCGAGAGAGTCATGATGTGTCAGTCGGGAGCCTGATAAATGATTGGCCACCATATAAGCCTCTTCCATATCAGAATAAGTGCGGATAACTTCAACCGGTGCACCGACTTCATTCTCGCTGTAAACATCTTTTTTCAGCTGGTTTGTATTCTTGGAAATCAGACTTCCGGCTGCATTGACGATATTCTGAGTAGAGCGGTAATTTCGTTCGAGCTTGAAAATTCTGAGACCGGGATAACGCTTCTCAAGATTTATGATGTTGCTGATATTGGCACCGCGGAATGAATAAATGCTTTGAGCATCATCTCCAACTACACATAAGTTCATGTTGTCGCCTGTGAGTTGCGAAACGATGAGATGCTGTGCAAAATTAGTATCCTGATACTCATCTACGAGGATGAAGCGGAAAAACTCCTGATAATGTCTTCTTACATCAGGATTATCTCTCAGCAATTCATTCATATAGTAGAGGATATCATCGAAATCCATCGCATTGGCCCGGTGACATCTCTCGCAATATAACTTATAGATCTGACCGATCATCGGTCTCTTTGCGCGTCTGTCAGCATCCACCAGCTCCTTAGTGCGCAGATACTGGTCAGGCGAGATCATGGCATTCTTTGCATTTGATATGGCCGATGCCACAGTAGCCGGTTTGTAGATTTTGTCGTCAAGTAGCAGCTCTTTGATTATCATTTTAATCAATGATCTGCTGTCAGTGGTGTCATATATTGTAAAACCTGGCTTGAAGCCGATGAGTTCCGAATGCGAACGGAGCAAACGCAGGAATATAGAGTGAAACGTACCCATCCAAAGCCGGGATGCGATTTTGGGGTCGACAAGAGCCGAAATACGTTCTTTCATTTCACGCGCTGCCTTATTGGTGAAGGTCAGGGCCATAATGCGGTAAGGCTCGTAACCGTTGTTGAGCAAATCAACAATCTTATATGTGAGCACACGGGTTTTGCCGGAACCCGCACCGGCGATCACCAGCGAGGTTCCGTCTTTATAAACAACCGCAGCACGTTGCTGCGGATTCAGCAGATCGAGATAATTATAATTTATGTCTGACAAGGTAATCGTAATTATTCGTGACGATTCAGTTAACACTGAACGCACTCGTTATATCTTGATAATCAGGGATGCCGGGAACGAAATGATAGCTATTGTTATCATAATCCATCACACAACAATAGTGGTTCATGCCGTTCGACACAATGAGATAGCGCGCACGCAAGGTCATATTGTAACGGACTATCTGGTCAAAGGTGTCTTGAGAGATTTTCACATCGGGAGCTTTATACTCCACTATGACCAATGGCGAACCATCGCGATTGAACACCACCGTATCACAACGTTTCTTCATTCCGTTAAATTCCACGCCGATCTCATTGGCCATCAAGGAGGCCGGGTAATGGTACTCATTACGCATCCAGGCGGTAAACTGCTGGCGCACGAACTCCTCGGGAGTGAGAGCCACCAGTTTATCGCGCAAGGGATCATATACTTTTACACCGTTCTCAGTTTTCTTGACTTTGAGTGGTGTATAGGGTATATTAAGTGGTGAATTATTCACTAATAAATCTATCTAACAAAAAGATTAGCCCCTTTGTAGTGAGGGTCGTAAATAGAATTAAGAACATCTGCCAAACGAAGACCGGCACGGAGTAGTTGTGTTTCTATAACCGGTGTCCACTCTGCTACATAATCATAGCTCAATGTCGAGTCAGCCGGAGTCGTGTCATATATTTTCGTCGCAATCTCGTAGCATTCCTTACCCCATTTCTCGGGTGTGCCCTCAGCTATTATAGCAGCCTCCTCATCCGGGGTGGCACGGTCGATCTGTTGCTGCCATTCGGTAAAGGTCCAGTTATGACCGGACTCCAATACTTTGGTATCCCAGATAGAATGAAGATTGGAGTTGTTGTAGAACCATTTAAGTTTTACGTTATTACCGCCTCGGTCCATACGACGGCCCATGTGCATCGGTTGATGAATGTCGCCCATAAGATGCACGAGAATCTTCAATGCCAAAGCCTTATCAGTGCCACTCGCTTTGTCCTGAAGGATAGCTGTCTGTTCTTGAATTGCTGTTACTACATCTCCGGTCTCGAGAATAGGTGCGTTTTCAAACGTCTCGTTAGGATCGATATTCTTATAATGCCATGTTTTGGTGTAGGCATATTCCGGAGTATGCGATGCGTTGTCGAGCCAGTTGGAATAATACACTATCGATTTCCCTTTGAGGATAGAATCAACAGCGTGCTTCGTAGCCGGAGTCAAATGATTCTCAGCTATGAAAGCTGTTACATCGTGTCCTTTCTGACCCCACGAAAATCCCTGTAATGCAGTGAGGGAAAGGATGGAGAGGCTAAGGAATAATTTCTTTTAATTCATGGTTATTTTAATTTTACACAAAAATAATAAAAATTTTTGACTACATTTGCAA
>JAIEAO010000002.1 GCA_029071345.1 Muribaculaceae bacterium
TCGGGGTGTAGCACAGTTGGTTAGCGCGCTACGTTCGGGACGTAGAGGTCGGGCGTTCGAGTCGCCTCACCCCGACTTTTTGAAAAAAGAGAATCAGCCAAAAGGCTGATTCTCTTTTTCTTTATATCAACCAGTTAAGAGACTTTTAAAGCGGCATCCTTTACAAGCGAAATCAAGGCACGTACACAAATTTTAGGCGTTTTTTGTGTACCTAACGGGCATTTTTGTGTACCTGTTTTGTGTACCTAAATCCATTCAAAGTGTCAGAGAGCGCACAAAGCTCAACGACATGGAAAATTTTAAAATCAAACTCATCACTAATGGCCCACGAAACTTTAAGGGCAAACTTACTGTACTATGTTCACAGCCGGGTACAACCACACGCCACTATATGATTGTGCCGGGAATCGAGAGCCAAAATCTAAGCAACTGGAATGATGATCTGCAATGCTTCACAGGAACGGACAAAACAACGCTCCATGACAACGGCATTATCGATGACGTAATGACCCGGCTGAACGAGCTGCTTGACACCTATTCCTTTTCAAGTGGCAAGGAACTGTTCGATTGCTTTAGAGGTGTACCCGGGGCTGCTAAGAAGATCCCGACGTTAGGTGAGTTTCTAAGAGAAGTAGTAGCTGAAGAAAAGAGTAAAGAGATTGGGGCAAGTTCAAACTATCAGCTTTATAACACACTTCTCAATAAACTCAAAGGGGTCAATCTGAAGACACAAGAGACATTCATTCCATCATCATATAACGGGAAGAAACTATATGATACGCCTGTATCAGATATTACGGACTATCATTTCAGAGCCTTTGGCGAATGGATTAAGACTGATCTAGGCGGATCTGGGTACCGTAATCTTATGACAACCTTTGCAGCCACAATGGAAAGAGCCTCTGAACGTTATCCTGATATTCATCGCCTTGTATATAAATGGCGAAAAGATAGCGTAAAAAAGGCAGAGCGGGCTGAACGACTTACGGCTCAACAACTACTTACGGAGTCAAAGAATGAAATCCCTACATTGACTGTTGATGAGTTGAATCGCTTTCTCAATTTCGATCTCACTACAATTTGGCCCCCTCAGAAATACAGGCAACGGTTAGTCGAGATCTATTACGATACCGTCCTATTGATGTATTATACAGCCTCACGCCCAGCAGATGTAATTCAATGGGATTGGGTGCATAATTATTGTGAAGAGACTGGACAGATCACCTACATCCCTCACAAGCTTAGAAATCGCAGAGGCAAACGAGTCACAATCAATCTTTGCCCACAAGCAGTTGCTATCATAGACAAATACCGAGGACAGTCAAAAGGTGGCTATCTCCTTCCGCTCCCCATGAACGAGATTGACTGGGGCGAACTCGACGGAGAATCCTACAAAACATGGGAAAAGAAAAGGAATCACACCCTTCAATCTATAAATTTATGGCTTAATCGCATAGCCTGTGCCCTAAACTTCGATATCAAAAAACTCACAATGTATGTCTTCCGCCATTCATCCATCACCCATTGTATTAATCGCTACAATATGAACGTAATGAAAGTAGCTGCCATGGCCGGCACTTCGGTAGAGATTATCAACAAGCACTACTACAATCCCCACATCGATAACAACACAATCCCATTCACCGATTTGTAAAGAAAAATTCGTAATTTTGCATAGAATAATTCACTTTGAGTTAGGACTTAATAGTCTATCTGCACAACCTAAAGAAATATGAAATGGCATGATATAAGTGAAAAAGAATGGAAACAATGGATAGAACGGGGAAATTACGTCATTGATTCATCTACATATGACAGTTCCGTTCTCCATAAATATAAATTTGTGGAAATACCTCAAACGGATGATGACAATATAAGTGCGATTACTTATATTCAAAATGTCATCGCTTTGTGCAATAATTATCCTGAGATAAAAACTAGGATTTTTAATGCTCAAAGTAAGATTAACTGTGAGCAGGTATATCAATACGCATATTTTCTAGCAGTGCATGATTTGTTTGAGTATATCGAAAAGATAGGATTATTGAAAGCCTGTGCTGATATAGTAAAGTCTATAACACCAGATAGTTTGATTGGTTACTCATTGTTTGCGGATGTAGAGCTTCCAAAACTGACAGAGCATGATGTATTTGAGGTATTAAGATATATACCCATGCCGACTATGCTAACACTTGTAAATTGCATCTCGGCGACTCAAGAAATACATATGCAGGTAAAGGAATGCATTCTTAAAGCTGATGAAGAAACATTTATAAACCTCATTGTGTCCAATCGCATTTCGTTTGATCCAATTATTGCTGATTGCAACTCTCTGATATTACTTTCATCCATTAAAGAATCTTTGGAGTGGATGGAAAATATAACAGAAGGAAATATTGGTAAAACTTTCATATTTAAAACTCCAATAATTAAAAATGACGTGTCAATTAAACGTTTAGAAACGTCTTTAGAACAGGGAGAGGAAGCTACAGTAGATTATTACTTAAGCTTAGCACAAAACGAGCAATACGGCTCATTATTGACCCATATATCTTTCCTGATAACAAAAATTACATTATTATCTACAGTATGTCCAAACTACGAACTGACCAAAAATTTCAACAATTTGATTGCCCAAGAAGAATTTCTAAAGGAAATTCAGGAGAAATATGGCTCCATTGATAAAATTGAATGTATACATCACGATAATTTTAACCTTCCTATACTGGAGGAATTTAAACATAATTTTATTATAGATCTTCCGCTGCCGCCTTCTTGTGGCAAGAAGAAGGATATTCGAGAATGCTTTAGTGGAAATACCATTAGACATGAAGTGGATATGACGAAGTTATATCGTTCTCTAACCAATGCTGACTTTTTAAACTGGGATGAAGATACTTGTTTCTCATTTATGTATCGCACTTGCACTGATTACCGGCCTTCAGAAGAAGATGCTGACAAAATGCTGAAATCTATTGTATGGAAAGGAGAGGTAAGAGACCTATTAGCTATGGTGTACCATCTTTTCTTTGGAGACAAGCAACTATGGAAAAAGTGCAAGAAATTCTTTTTGAACCCACAAGGAAACCCTTTGAAAATTCCCAGTGGTTGCATTAATATGGCTAAAGCCCCGACAGATAAGATGGAGAATATTTTGAAAGACAAATCATTCCGATAATAAAACATAAATCAGTTAAGCCATGCCACCCATTCACTGAAATGGGTGGCATTTTTCATACTTTCATACTTTTTATATTTTTTGACTTCAAAATTTCATCGTTCCGTAGAAACCCGATCTTTTGCTCTTTATTTGCGTCATAAAACAAAATCAAACTAATAACAAATAAAAACAATGAAACAAAACAAAGCAAAAGATCTTACAGTAAAACCTATGACTGAAGTAGATAAAGACAATCTTCTTCCCAAAATGATTACACGTAAGGAAGTTGCGGAATACCTTAAGGTGTCGATTCAATCTGTAATCAACTACACTAACCGCGGTATTTTGATATCTTATAAGATCGGTCGCCGTGTCCTCTACAATGAGTTGGACGTAATCGCTGCCATTCAGAAGTGCGCGGTAGATCGCTATCATAATGAAAAATTAATTAAACCCTCTAAATAGTCAAACATGTATAATATTACCGGACAGTCCATTGCTGTTGTATCTGATTCTATTTCAGAGAACGGTGTAAAAAACACAACTACTGCATTGGGCTTAATAATAATCGGCATTGCCGGAAGTGCGTTAGTTTATTATCTCTGCCAAAGTGGTATAAACAACACCAAACGCACTAACGCCCAGAATTTGTCCTGTACAAAATGTAATAACACCATTAAGACAACACAGGCTAAAACTGAAGCGGCCATCAAACTGGATGACCACAAGACAGCAAATAAGGAAAAAATACTTCGTCTCAAGGCTCAATTGATTAAGGAAAAGGCTCGTAACGACGAAACGTTTGAGCTTAAGAAAGAGGTTCGGCCTATGAAGTCCTTTGATGATATTCTTGCAATGGAGGACGTAGAGTTTGAAGATAGAGTTCTCTTGTATAGCTTCCTGCAAAAAGGCGATTCGCTGGGAATCTGTGGTCCAACCCACATTGGCAAGACTACTTTTCTTTTCCAGTTGTTGCTAAGCCTCGCCACCGTAGGAACGACTACCCTATTGCCGCTAATTCTTATCCAATCCAGCCCCAAAAAGTATTGTTGTTTACTACCGAGCAGAAGGATGAGGAAATCAAGTCCAACTATAAAGCAGTGACTAATCATTTACCAAATTTCAAGATCGAGAGTGTAGAAACCGCTCCTGAAGAAATTCTGACCAAAGTCAAAATGGAAATGGAAACGGCCGATAACAAAGGGCTTATAGTCGCCATTGACAATTATACATGGTTGAAGGATAAATACGAAATAAAATCACTTAAGTGGTTGGACAGAGAACTCAGTAAGCTTCAACGCGCGAATCAAAATGATAAGCCTATCACGCTCATAAAAGTTTTTCACACCAATGATAAGTACCGCGAATATAAACCCGTGGAAAACCATCACGTTCAGGGAGGCCAAAACATCACTAACCTGACCAAGAATTTTATATTTCTCACTCCTTGTGGCAAAGGAAGTGATACCAGGATTCTAAAGATAGGAAAGGATAAGATTGGTGGCACCAAAGACACAGTGTTAATTCTTAGATACGCTGGCACCGATCCCCGCCAGTTCGTTTTTGAGGAAGAAATGAAAGAGTCTGAAGCATTGCCGCAACGCCAAAGTAACCAAAAGAGAGGTTCTGCTCAGCAAAATATAAACTCCATCGAGGCAAGTAAGACAAGTAATGTACCGAGTAAAAGGGGACCAAAAGAGAAATTCAGTATTCAGCAACTCCAGGAAATGCATCAGGAATTGGAAAATGGATCTACTTGGCGACAGATTCTCGAAAACCGGGGCATCGAATTCAGTAAGAACAAAACTAAAGGCATAAAGACAGCTTTTAAGAGGCATGGTTTACGAGGATAAGATCTAAACCGAGAGGAAGCTTATAAGGCTTCCTTTTTTATGTTTAGGGGGGAACAATTTCAAGGGGGAGAAATATTTATATTGAATATATATATTATTCATTTACTGTATGTTAAATTAATCAAACTTAATTCTTATTAATTTAGCTCTAAATATTTCCCCCTCTCAATGTCTGACACCTGGCCATAGTTTCGAGGAATTTTTATGGTGAATTTGAGGACCTGAAAGCCTTATATATGTAATAAACAGAAGTAATTAACCTATTAATCAATCAAAATTTAAACAACCAAATTTAGAATCAAAATGAGTAAAGTATTTAAGGCAGTCGCAATCCTCGGGAATGCGGCGGAGATCATCATCGCCGGATCCGTTCTGGCGGATGTGATAATGAAATTGCGTGGCAACAAGAAGGATGCCACCGGAAAGAACAAGGCTGAGACGGAAGTTCTCGAGCCGAAACCCCTGGCAGCGTGAAAAAGAAACTTTCCGCAGCCATCATACTCAGCGAGATAGTTGTAAATCTCCTGAAGTCATGGAAAAAGCTGAATGATATGCGAAAATATATTTAAACCAAGTGCATATACATTTGGCTTTTTTCTCCATCCAACAGTGAATATCAACATTTAAAACAATCAGACAATGGCAGAAAATTATTTAGCGGTGATGCCCGGAAGCGGTGTCATCACACAACCCGTATCTTGGGAAATCCGTGAGAGTCTACATGACCCTTACACAGAATCTCACCCCAACTTTATCGAAGGCCCCTCGCATGAAATATCAATGGAGGAACTGACCTTCAAGAACATTATCCCGACCTTCAGCGATAACAGTCTCACTATCTCACATCAGAAGTTCATCGAGACAACACGGAAGGCAGCCGAGGTTATCTTCGGCACCGGGAATGTAACAACATCCGAGACAAGATGCAGCCACCCAATCATCGGTCGTATACCCTCAGCACAGCACAAGAAGGCAAACGAGCTGAGAGACGATGAAAAGACAATCTTCTATCAGCGTCTTGCATGGATCGCCCAGATCTGCAATTTCACATCCTCAATCAATGGCCAGAGCGTAAGCCTTACCATCGGAGGTACAAGAAGCTATCATGAAGATAAGCTCTATGCCCGTCAGAATCCACAGCATTTCAGAATCTTCATTGGATTCCGTGTCCGAGTCTGCTCCAACATGATGCTCACATGTGACGGTATATCTGAAAATCTCCTTTGCATGACGGAGGCGGATATCTTCCAGCACGCATTCAATCTGTTCCAACGCTTCAATGAGGTGAAGGAATCAACAATCTGTAAGCTTGAGGCCCTGAATCATACATGGCTCTCACAGGAACAGTTCTGCAAGATAATCGGGAGACTGAGACTTTATCAGGCACTCCCCAACACTCAGCAGAAAGCATTACCTCAAGTTCTCCTCGGGGACAGCGTGGTAAATTCGGCAACAAAGCAGTACATCACCAACCCTAACTTCGGAATGGGCAACGGTGATGGATCAATCTCTTGTTGGCAGCTCATGCAGTTGCTCAACGAGGCAGTGAAGAACAGTTATAGCGACCTGTGGATCGACCGCAACGCCAACTGTACCACATTCGCAACAGGAATAGCCAACGCCTTAAACGACACAGATGACTCCTATGGCTGGTTCCTGAACTAATCAATCAACGAAGGGAGGCTCTACACTATAATAATCAAAAAGTGTGGAGTCTCTTTTCTTTTGTAGAACCCTTCAAAAATGAATAACACTAAACCCAGACAGCAATGAGTAATGAAGATTTCTCTCCCATCGATTTTCTGAACAACGAGAATCTGGAGCAACAAACAATAAAAACCAGAGAGGACAATGTGGCTGAAAAATTCAATCAGCTCGTATCTCTCAATGTCAACGAAAAGACCGAAAGCAAGAACGGCCTTAGTTATCTGAGCTGGAGCAATGCCTGGCTCGAATTCAAGAAGGTCTATCCCACAGCGACCTACAATGTCGTAAAGAACACTCTGACCGGATTACCTTATTTTGTGGATCCGAATATAGGAATCATGGTATTCACTGAGGTTACAGCCGACAATCAAACCTATTCCATGTGGCTCCCGGTAATGGACAGCAGCAACAAGGCAATGAAGATCCAGCCTTACACCTATCAGGTTTGGAATAAAACCACAAGGCAGTACGAAAACAGAAATGTTGAAGCTGCCACAATGTTTGATATCAACAAAGCTATAATGAGATGCCTGACAAAGAATCTGGCAATGTTCGGTCTCGGTCTTTATCTCTACAATGGCGAGGATATGCCTGAAACCTTAGAATCATCGGAGGCAACAGAAGATGTTCAACAAGCATCAACTACTAAACAACCGAAAGTGAGGAAGCAACGCAAAGCATCAGCAGACCGCTATGATGGAATCCGCCAGGCCATCAATGCAACGCAATCAACACAGGAACTCAACGCCCTTTACCGTCAGCATGAGAATGAGGTGAAGAACAATCCCCGGATCCTCGCCCTCTTTACTGAACGGAAGGAGCAGCTGATAAATGCGGCGTAATCAACTTAGACATAAAATCAAATGGCACCAAAACGAATAGAATTAAAACAATGCAACGTGGTCTTCAATGAAGAGGAGCACACCTACTACCTGCCTGAGAAGGATAAATATCTCTCAGGCATAACGGGAATGTTGGAACGTCAATTATTCCCCGACACATACGACGGTATTCCTGAAGCCATAATCAGACAGGCAGCGGAATACGGAACGACAGTGCATGAATCCATAGAGGATTTCGATATGTACTTCGAAAACGATGGTACTCAGGAGGTCGCGGATTACATAACCCTTACCGCTCAACAAGGCCTGATACATGAAACCTCCGAATATCTCATAACCGACAATGAGAACTATGCCTCGATGATAGACAAGGTATATCGGGTAGACGAGACAAACTTTGACATCGGCGACATCAAGACCTATGGTGTAATGACTCCTGAGAAAAGGGAGAAAGCAAGATGGCAACTATCTGTATACGCCTATCTCTTTGAACTCCAGAACAAGAAGGCAAAGGTAAGACGCATCTTCATCCTTCACATCCGCAACAAACCTAAGAAGGACGGCGGTTTCGACCACATCTCAGACTTTATCGAACTGAAAAGAATACCTTCCGAGATAGTCAAGGAACTCTTATTGGCTGACTCAATGGGCGAACAGTTCAACAATCCGTATGCAATTCCTGAAGATATCCGTCAACAGGAATCACTGATCCGCGATCTCATTCAGGTCAAGAATGATGCAGAGACCAGACTCAACAGCATCAAGGCCCGGATACTCTCAATCATGGAAGCTCAGGACATCAAGTCATGGGCTACCGAGACAATGAGAATAACAAGAAAATTACCTACTACCCGAAGCTCCTTTTCATTGGCAGACTTCAGGGAGGCTCACTCAGACATCGACATCGAGCCATTCATGAGAATAAGCCAAGTGGCAGGGAGCCTTACGATCACACTCTGAGTCAAGCCTGAAACAACGGCAATACCTTTTGAAGAGGGAGGCAAGTCATCTTAACCGGTGGCCTGTCTCCCTTTTCTCGTTTTGTAAAATCTTTAATCATAAGAAAAATGCTGAACTACAATATTTACGATTACGACGACTTCAAGTACCTTTTCGGTCTTGAAACCCACGGGAACGGTGTCAAGAGCAGAAAGAACAAGATACTGCTGCAACACCTCAAGAACCCGGCACTGATACGTTGGTGCCGCGAGAACAACGACCGGTCACTGCTTCATATCAGAAACATGGCCGATCTCAAACACTTGGTGTTGTCATACATCATGGAAAACGGGAAGTGTGATGACACTCTCCCCAATAAGGTAACACTTATCGGCAACACCTACTGGAGTGGTCAATACCGGACCGATAGTATGGAAGGGCTCTGCGAGGACTACGACAATAAGGCCGTACGCTACGTCAACACCAAGACCGGACGAGTCTACAAGATGAAGGCAGGGAAATTCTTTACAGCCATCATCAAGGAAACCGAGTTAGGACAGATCCTATCTTCTCAAGTGGTAAACTGGCTCAGCGAGGAGTTCACCAACGACTGGGAGACTTTCACCTTCGGCAAGACACCAGAGGTCGAGCTTCATGTGGACGATAACTTCAGGCTTATCTATGACCCACATACCTGCCGGGATTTCAACGGATGCAGCTGCATGGTGGGAAGAGATAGACATTACTTTTATGAAAATGCCGTTGAAGCAAAGGCGGCATACCTGACAGACCGGGATGGTTATGTGCTCTCACGGGCCATCATCTTTACAAACGTCACAGACCAGAACGGAAAGAAGTGGAGACTGCTTGAACGTCAATACTCCAAGGAATCCAACGAAGTGCTGAAACGTCTTCTCGTTGATATGCTCATAAAGGGAGGCCATATAGATGGATATAAACAAATCGGAGCAGGGTGTTCCGAGTCTCGTGCCTTTGTCGCCAATGACGGATCTTCCCTGGCCGAGATGAAATTCTCAATAAAGTGTGAGCTTGAAACGTATGACACACTCTCATATCAGGACTCCTTCAAGTTTTACAGGTACCTGAGCCACACAGCCTACAACTATCCCGAGGCACCATACGATTACTGCCTCGACTCCACCGACCTTAATCTGGAGGGAGACGATGATGAGGACGAGTACAACGCTTATGACGAATACCACGACTATAACTGCGATGAAGTGCGGGTATGCTATTATCACGGCGAGGAGATCGACGTGGATGTGGACAATCTCGAGGACTTTATCTGGGTTGAACGCGAAAATGAGTATTACCACAAAGATGATGTGACCCAATGTTGCCATGACGGAAATTGGATCGTAAAGGTAGATGCCACCTACAACTCAGATGCAGAGGCTTACTTCTGTGATGATCAATGCGAGGCAGAATACATCAAAGAGAACTTCACCTATTCGGAATATGATGATGACTATTACTGGCATGAAGAGGATGTCACCACCATTCAGACCTGGGATGAAGAGACACAGAACTACAGAGAAATAACAATCAGCTGTCTGTCGAGGGAATGGCTTATAAATAATGGCCGTGCTTTCGGTGGCGGGGACCTATGGTTTATCACTAACAAGGCTCTTCAGCAGACAGCATGACACATTAACCTTTAAATAAACTTTAAACAGATATGAATACTAAACTAAATTATGGACTTTTGAAAAAGCTTTATGCTATTCACAGCCCGAGCGGAAAGGAGGACAAAATGATAAAGTTCCTCATTTCCTATATCAAATCCCTGCCCGGTGATATAAAGCTGGGTAAGGACACATACGGCAACATCTATGCAGTGAAAGGCGAAGCTGAATCCTACCCCTGTGTCGTGGCTCACATAGATCAGGTAAGTTGTTGTCCTCACCCTCATGATTTCAAACCAATAGAAACAAGAGATTACATTTTTGGATTTTCCCGTAAGGAACACTCTTTCTGTAATCTCGGTGCAGATGATAAAAATGGAGTATTTTTAAGTTTAGAAGCACTCAAAAAGTACGATTGTCTGAAAGTCGTATTCTTCAAAGAAGAGGAAATTGGATGCAGAGGCTCACAAAACTGCATGATGAGCTTCTTCGATGACTGCCGGTATGTGATACAATGTGACCGTAGAGGAAACTCAGACCTTATAACTTCTATCGGTTGCACTGACTTATGCAGCGATCAATTCATTCGTGACATAGACCCTGAGAAATGGGGCTATAAGGAAGAGCAAGGGATGATGACAGATGTTGAGACATTGAAAGAGAAAGGTCTCTCAGTCTCAGCGGTCAATATCTCATGCGGTTATTACAACCCACATACCGACGAGGAGATTACCGTGAAGCGTGACCTCGAAAAATGCTGGAAACTCGTCCAACATATCATCGAGGACTGTACCGAGGTTTATTCTCATGAAGTTGGAGAGAACAGTTTCTACAGCTATTACGATGACTGGGAACTTGAGAGTGAGATCTACGATTTTATTCAGCAGGACCCCTCACTTACCGGAGCTGACCTTTACGATATGTACCACACCAATTTCCCCAGACTCAAAAGGGAGGACTTTGAACGCATCGTAGAGGAATATCACCTCATGTACGGTGACGAGACTGAAGAATCATTAACGACCCATCAAACCTTTATGACCAATGGCAAAGAAAGCGACAAGGAAGACTCATCTTCTAAGCTCACAATAGAGCATCGTGGCCCCTCTGTATTTGAGGTAGCCGATCATGTGCATCATACAGTGGCGCGTTATTGTGCCTATTGCGGTCGAGCTATGACACCAAGCGATGTGAACGATTACGGCAGCCTCTGTGAACGCTGCTATATGAAGGAATACTATTAATTCCCTTTTCGAGAAGGGAGAACTGAATAATACCGGTTCTCTCTTCTTTTTGTGTTCAAACTGCCGATGTGTTCAAATAAATCTATAACGGCAATTGAATACGCCTAGTAAATGTAACCATAAAATACAAAGATTAAAATGGAAACGAAACAAGCGATCATCTATGCCCGAGTCTCCAGCTTGGGTGACAGACAAAACACAGAACGCCAGATTTCAGACCTTTCCCGATATGCTGAATATTCAAACCTCACAATAGTCAAGATATTTGAGGAACACATATTCGGAGCAAAACGGAATACTGAGCGACCTGTGTTATTGGAGGCCATCGAATATGCCAAATCCGAGCATATCACACAAATCCTGATTTCTGAATTATCCCGTCTTGGCAGAAACGCCTTTGAGGTATTATCCACTGTCAAGGAGATGATAGATGCGGGAATCAATATCTACTTTCAGAAAGAACAATTCACACTCCTGGACGATGAAGGGAAACCAAGCCTCTTTGCACCCGTAATGATAGCGACCCTCTCGACCTGTGCCCAACTTGAAAGAGATAACATCAAATTCAGACTCAACTCAGGCAGGGCCAACTATATCGCCAAAGGAGGAAAGCTCGGAAGAAAGAAAGGCTCAACCAAATCGGAAGAAGCCTTACGAGAGCAATATAAAGATGTCATAATGCTGTTGAAGAAAGGGTATTCAGTGAGAAACATCGCCAAACTTCAGAATGTAGGCATCTCGACAGTCCAACGAATAAAAAACCAATTCATAAACAACCTGTAAAGATATGGAAACAAACTATGTGATCATCCTCGACTTCTGCGGTGGCTATCTCAACATCATCCACCTCACAGAAGAAGAGAAAAAAGAATCAGAGAACTATGAGGACTTTGAAACATTCCTCAGCACCCTCGAAGAAAAATACGGATTTCGCCTCAAAGACTGCCAGTGGATGACGGTCGAGACCCTTGCCATCTACCGCTACGAAAACGGCAAAGAACTCTAATCACAACTCCCCAGAAACACGGTGGCAGCCGTGTTTCTTTTGTTCCTTTTAGATTAATATGCGTTATTAACTGATTAGATCACAAATCAAAATAATATCCGCCAAATAATATTTCTCACTCATATTTCCTCCTATCGCTTTTCTCTCTTAATTTCCTATATCACTTTCCAGAGGCTCTGAGGGAGGTGAGGGCGTCGAGGAGGAGGGTTTCCATGATGGCGTAGCCGGTTTTGTTGGGGTGGACGGCGGGGGATTCGTTGGCATAGGCGGGATTCATAGCGGTGCCTTCTTCGTTCACCAATGCACTGAAGTAGTCGATGTATGGTATTCCTTGCTCGTCGGCGTATTCTTTCACTCTTTTGTTAAGGCTTCTGATCTTTTCCATAGAGTCTTTGATCGCGGGGCGCCATGAGAATCCTTCTGCCGGGAGGCATGAAGCGAGGATTACTTTTATACCGTTGGCGCGTGCGAGGTCTACCATTGATTTTACATTTCCGAAAGTGAAATCCTCATTGTAAGGGCCGCTGTTTTCTGCGATATCATTGGTGCCGTAATTGATTACTACGATTTCCGGGTTCAGGTCGACAACATCGTTGCGGAAGCGCAACAGGAATTGATAGCTCGTCTGTCCGGATATTCCGCGTCCTACGATTTCAGGATGTGTCTCAAACAGATGCGGGCCTCGCTTTGGCCAGAAGTCGGTTATGGAGTTGCCCATCAGTACGATTCTGCCGGGTACGTTTTTCTCGAGAGCGGCATTGGCGTCTGCGTAGCGGGCGAAGTTCGCCTGATTCACGAGGTTATCCGCGTTTGCCGGGATGGCAAGCATGAAGAGACCGATACCGGCCACGGAGAGCTTCTTAAAGGAGAAAAGTTTCTTTTCGCCGAGGGGATATTTCAGCAGTATTACGGCCATGATCAGAGCGACGGCCGCGGGCATCAGCGACATGGCTATGCGGAGTCCGAGGAGTGCCCCTTCTGTCTGGATAGCCACGTTAGGCTGCAATCCGAAGGAGTCTAATGTGAATATCAACCCCCAGCCGGCCAATGCGCCGCCGAACTTCTGAGCCATAGAGCCTGACGAGAATATCAGACCCGCCGACATCACTCCGTTTTCCTGAGCGGCATTATCGGCCACGTCGGCATACATCGACCAAATCAGCGGCGAGATGATGCCTGTCAGTATTGAAATCATAACCTGCAGAAGGATCATGATGAGGAAACCTTGCGCTGTGACAGGTACATAGAAGAACAGAACGCTCAAGACTGTCAGCGCGACGCTGCAAAGTATCATAGTGTCTCTTTTACCGAAATATTTCGATGCCGGCACAGCCAGGACCACTCCAAGCATATTGCACACCTCACCGATGGCAAGGAAGAGCCCGGCAAAGAAGATGAATGAGAATGCACCCAAATCGATCATGGCGCCGTCGCCGATGTAATATTTGAAATAATAGGCCACTGTGCCACCGCGGATGGTGTTGAAGAGATTGCTGCCGAGGGCTGCCGCCGTGAGAATCCACCAAGGTCGGTTTGCGACAAGAGCTTTGAAATCAGATAGTACGGAAGAGGGTGATTGTTCAACCTTGAATCTCTCGCGGGTGGATTTATAGCAGATGAGGAACATCACGATGCAGCAGGCGGAAAGGAGCATCATGGCGTGTTGCCAGCCGGCCTCGAGAGAAGCGGAGCCTTCATGGCGTGACGAGAAGAAATTGCAGAGGGGTTCCCATGCAAAGAGGGCGATGAAAGAGCCGGTGTAGGCGAAAAACATTCGGTAGCTTGAGAACACCGTCTTTTCATTAGAATTGTTTGTCATAACCGCCAACATTGAGCTGTAAGGCACATTGATAGCGGTGTAGACTGTCATCATCATTATGTAGGTGACGTAAGCCCAGACCAGTTTACCAGTCGCTGAAAAGTTGGGGGTGGTGAAGAGTAGGCATGCTGCTGCGGCAAAAGGCACCGACATCCACAGGATATACGGGCGATATTTACCGGCGTGGGTGTTGGTGCGGTCGGCGATCACACCCATCATGGGATCGCTGACAGCATCCCATACGCGGGTAACCAGCATAAGGGTTGCCACAGCAGCCAACGGGAGGCCGAACACGTCACTATAGAATATCGGGAGATAGAAACTGAAAATCTTCCAGAACATGCTCGTAGACATGTCGCCGAAACCATATCCAATTTTCTCTTTCAATGTAGCCATAAACTTTGGATAGTTAATAGTTAATAGTTAATGGTTGAGAGTATTTTTAGTGGAGGACGATTTGATGCGCGCCGGGTGAGTAGGGAATTCGGTTGCCGGGCACTTCAACGCCGTCTAAGGTCAGTGTTTTCTTATCGTTATTGTTGTTTTCGATTCTGATATGATAGGTCGCATCGCGCCATTTCCTTGTCACATTCAGCTCCGTGATCGACGCGGGGAGACATGGGTCTATTATCAAAGCATCGAAATCGGGGTGTATGCCGAGGATATACTGCGAGACAGTGAGCCAGTTCCACGCTGCGGTGCCTGTGAGCCATGAGTTCTTACCCTGACCGGGGGTGACAGCGTCAGGTCCAGCAATCATCTGCGAATAGACGTACGGCTCAACCTTATGTCTTGCCTGATCCGTGATCCATGCCGGGGCAATCTTGGTGTAATGCTCCCAAGCGTCCTCATTTCTGCCGTCCATCGCCTCTGCGATAATCACCCAGGGATTGTTATGGCAGAAGATACCGGCATTCTCCTTATAGCCTGTAGGATAAGAGGATATTTCGCCCATCTCCTTGTGCCATTTGGTGAAGGCGGGCCAGTTCAGCGCCATACCGTCGGGAGAATCCAAATGACGTTTGCAAGCATCAAGTGCCTTGCCGGGTAGTCCTGAATCCTTGCCGATGCGTGCCATTCCGCACCATCCCTGGCTCTCGATAAATATCTTACCCTCCTCACACTCAGCCGAACCGATCTTATTGCCGTCGAAATCGTAGGCGCGGAGATACCAGTCGCCATCCCAACCGTGTTTGATTACTGCCTCCTCCATTTCCTTAGCCAAGCGTTCCATCTCATTGGCCTCATCCTTCAGGCCGAGATATCTGCAGAGATCGGCATAATCACGCACCTGCGACACGAACAGACCTGCGATCATCAGCGATTCAGCCTTAGAGCCTTCCGTCTTGTTTTCCGTGGTCTGGTAGCTCTCGTCGGGATTCGTGGAGAAGCAGTTGAGGTTCAGGCAATCGTTCCAGTCGGCGCGACCGATGAGCGGAAGTCCGTGAGGTCCGAGATTGTTTACCACATGGCTTATCGATGCACGCAGATGATCCATCAATGGCACTTCCGACCCGGGTTCGTTGTTCCACGGTACGAGTTCGTCGAGAATGCAGAAATCGCCTGTCTCCTTGATATAGGCTAATGTTCCGAAAATGAGCCAGAGCGGGTCGTCATTGAAACCGCTTCCGATATCGTTATTGCCACGTTTTGTCAATGGCTGGTACTGATGATAGCAACCTCCGTCGGGGAACTGTGTCGAGGCGATGTCGATGATTCTTTCCCTTGCGCGTTCGGGAATCTGGTGAACGAATCCCACAAGGTCCTGGTTGGAGTCGCGGAATCCCATCCCTCGGCCGATACCGCTCTCAAAGAAAGAGGCTGAGCGGGAGAAATTGAACGTAACCATACACTGGTACTGGTTCCATATATTCACCATGCGGTTCAGGCGGGGCTCCGGGCTGTCAACAGTGAATTTATCGAGAAGGTCGGTCCAATGGTTCTTCAACTCAGCAAAAGCCTTCTCCACATCCTCATCCTTCTCGAATCTCTTTATAAGTTCGCGCGCCTTAGTCTTGTTGATGAGTGTCACGTCGGAATTCTGCGAAGAGAGAAGTTTTCCCTCACGCTTTCTCTGCAGTTCCTCATCGCTGAATTTCTCGGAATCCTCATTCTCCACATAACCGAGCATGAACACGAAACTTTTCTCCTCACCGGGCTTCAGCGTCAGGTCGATGCGCTGTGAAGCTATCGGGCTCCATCCCATAGCCACGGAATTGTGGGAGACACCCTCCGTAACGCACTGCGGATTGCCGAACCCGTTGTAAAGCCCGATGAAGCTCTCGCGGTCGGTGTCGAAACCGTCGATTGGGGAGTTGACGGTGTAGAACGCATAATGGTTGCGGCGCTCCTTATATTCCGTTTTATGATAGATGGTGCTTCCATCAATCTCCACTTCACCCGTGGAGAAATTGCGCTGGAAATTCTCCATGTCGGTGGTGGCATTCCAAAGGCACCACTCGATGAGGCTATAGAGCTTGAGATGCTTAGTATCCGAAGTGAGGTTGCGTAACGTGACGCGGTGAATCTCCACCGGGACATCCAAAGGCACGAACATCAGCAGATCCGCCTCCACGCCGTTCTTGCGACCGATGATGCGGGTATATCCCAACCCGTGTCGGCCCTCATAAAAGTCGAGAGGGGTCTGGGTGGGCTGCCATCCGGGATTCCAGACCGTGTCGCCATCCTTGATATAGAAATAGCGGCCACCCTGGTCCACGGGCACATTATTATATCTGTAGCGAGTGATTCGTCTGAACTTGGCATCCTTATAAAAGGAATATCCTCCGGCGGTGTTGCTCACCAGTCCGAAGAAATCTTTATTGCCAAGATAATTTATCCATGGGTACGGGGTAGCAGGTTGGGTGATGACAAACTCCCTGTCCGCATCATTGAAATATCCGTAATTAGAATCCGGCGTCTGCATTTTTTTCTAAGTTTTATGCTGATTATACCTTAAAATTTCTTACTTTGCAAAAGTACCTAAATATTCCGTGCCGTGGATGCAAGAATCTTTAAAATCGATGTAATGATATGGAATCCAGCGTGGTCT
This sequence comes from Muribaculaceae bacterium, assembly GCA_029071345.1. Taxonomy (GTDB): domain Bacteria; phylum Bacteroidota; class Bacteroidia; order Bacteroidales; family Muribaculaceae; genus Lepagella. The sequence continues at coordinate 17,269 of JAIEAO010000002.1, forward strand.
GAACGATAATGTTATATAAAGTTACAATATTCTTGCATCCACACCTATATAATAACAGTATTTTTGCATTGTAAAAACTCGACACCATGAAGAGACTCGGAACAATAATAACGATTTTGATTGCGCTCAGCTTCGGCAGTCGTGCATCGCTCTACCGCACCTACCAGACCGACGACGGTCTGTCGCACAACAGCGTCTGGGCGGCGATGCAGGACAGTCGTGGCTTCATGTGGCTCGGCACCAACGACGGACTGAACCGCTTCGACGGATTGAATTTTAAAGTCTATCGCCGCGTTGAGTCCGACACGCTCAGTCTCGGCAGCAATTTCATCCATTGCCTTCAGGAAACCAAAGACGGTAAAATCCTTGTCGGCACAAAAGAGGGTCTTTACAGCTTCGACTCATCGACAGAAAAATTCCACCATATTAAATTAGACGGGAAACCTTTCGGACTCGACAAGACAAGTATCCATTGCCTGGTGCCCGACAATAAAGGTGGGATTTGGGTCGGATGCTACGGCCAGGGAATCTATTGCCTGTCTCCCGACCTTAAGGTCATTGGTCACTATGCCGGCGAAAACACCCCTGTAAGATTTGTAACGGCCTTGACAATCGATGCCGACGGATCGCTATGGGTCGGAACAGACAATGCCGGACTCTTCTGTCTCGATCCCTCCACCCGCAAGGTGAAACAGTCATGCCTTAACAAGGAGAACGTGCAGACGATCTTCCGTCAGAATAACAATACCCTCTGGGTCGGCACCGCTGCCGGAGGACTCTATCATTATGATCCGAGAGGTGACGTGGCCGGTCAGATTACATTAAGCAACGGAGGCGCGACGATAAAAGATGTAAAGGCCATCACTCCTTATAATACCGGCGAGGTCATAATGAGTTCCGATCACGGTCTGCTCAAACTCGACTATAACAAGGAGTCGTTAAGCTATTTGGACCCCGGTTATTCATACGACAATCTTCCCGACAACAGTATCTTCGCCATCGCGGTGGATAAGGAAGGAGGTCTTTGGCTCGGCACCTATTTTTATGGTGCCTGCTACCGTTCGCCCCGAATCAACGCATTCTCCTTCTTCTCTGTGGATAACAACAAGGCGGGTTCGACACATTATAACATTCTGCATCAGTTTGCATCGACAGGCGACGGCAATGTAATCCTCACCTCGCGCAACAACGGTATTTCCGTGTTCAATCCCAATACAGGGGCGATCCAAAACTTCAACACCGGGGTTTCAGCCGATAATGTCAACGCTATCTTTTCAAACGGCAACGAGTTGTGGATCAGCAACTACGGGCAAGGCATCTCCGTGCTGTCATATCCCGGAGGAGGTGTGAGCCGTTCTTATTCCACAGCTACCGGTCTCCCCTCGAATATCGTAAATGTGTTTTACCGCACAGCCAACGGAAAGATCTACGCCGGAACACAAAGAGGAGCCGCCTGTTATAACGGATCTGCCTTTGAGGAACTTCCGTCACTTAAAGGTGCTCCTGTCACCGGCATCCTCGAGGATTTCAAAGGAAATCTATGGTTCTCGACACATTTCCACGGCTTATATAAATTAGGCAACAATGGTAAGGTTGAAAACTATAAGAATCTGCCGAAGGATCTTAAATCAATCCCCGGCAACAATATCAACAACATCTTTTTAGACACCAAAGGGAAGATATGGATAGGCACCGAAGGTGAGGGGTTGGCAATCTTCAACCCGAACACCGGCAAAGTGGAGAAACGCATCTCCGAGGCCAACGGTCTCCCTTCCAATATCGTCTATGCCACCCAGGAGGATGAACTCGGCAATATGTGGATCACCACCGGCGGAGGTCTCATCAAAATCAGCGGTGACAAATATGAGATTCAGAATTTCCGTTACTTGGAGAATCTTCTGAAGATACACTACACCCACAGCTCTGCATTGAACACTAAAGCCGACGGAAAGCTATATTTCGGAGGTTCGGGCGGATTCATCTCGTTTAATCCGAAAGATATTTCCAAGAATCCTCACAAGCCCGCCGTGTTTGTGACCTCATGCAATATAGACGGGAGAGATTTGATTCTCAGCGCCGACCATCCCGGAATAGTGGTCGAGGCTTCGGAATCTACATTAGGAATTGATGTGGCTTGTCTGAGCTATCTTTCTCCCGAGCAAAATGTTATAGCTTACCGTCTCTCAGGATATGACGACGATTGGAAATATCTGACCGCTCGCGAGCGACACATAGAATATATGAACCTCCCCTGGGGTGATTATAAATTGGAGGTAAAAGGTGCCAACAACGACGGCATCTGGAGCGACCCCTCGATAGTGGATGTCACTGTCAACCGTCCGCTTCTGCTGTCAAACGGAATGTTGGTGGTCTATCTGATACTCCTCGCTTTTGCCGGGTATCTTGTAAAAATGCGCATCAACACCGTTCAGCGCCGCAGGATGGTGAAATTCAGCCATGCCAAAGAGAAGGAGCTTTACGAGGCAAAAATCGGATTCTTCACCAATATTGCGCATGAGATCCGCACCCCGCTTTCCCTTATCAGCGCACCGCTCGAGTCAATCCTCTCATCTAACGACGGAAATGATAAGACGCGCCATAACCTCAAGGTGATGAAGAGCAATGTGCAGCGACTTCTCGAACTTATCAACCAGCTTCTCGACTTCCGCAAGGTCGAGGCGCAGCTGATGCGTATGAACTTCCGCCGATGCAACGCTTCGGAACTCACTAAGGATATATGCAACCGTTACGAGGATTTTGCAAACCTTCACCTTATAAAGCTCGACACGAAGGATATCGCAAACGATGTGGAGTGCGTGATGGATGCTGATGCCTTCCAAAAGATGGTGGGCAACCTCATGTCGAACGCGATGAAATATGCCGACAAGCATATCAAGGTGGCGATGTATGTGGATGAGACGCGCAACATGCTGCATCTCGAGGTCACCGACGACGGTCCCGGCATCAAGGATAAGGACCTCGACAAAATTTTCGAATCGTTCTATCGTGTGGATGATCACGGCAAACACCCCGGCACAGGATTAGGTCTGCCGTTGGCGAGAAACCTTGCCGAGATGCACTCAGGTACGCTGACCGTGTCGTCGCAATATGGTCACGGCAGCAAGTTCATCCTCGAAATCCCCACCACTCTCGAAGAGGGTGAGGAAGCCTTGGCCGGTGAAAACGGAGAAGCAGCCACTGCTGAAAATAAAGTTGAAGCTGTAGGATCTGAGGAAAGCCAGAAACCGGCTATACTGATTGTGGAAGACAATGAGCAACTGAGGGAATTCGTGGCTGAGAACCTTAATGACACATATACGGTCTACACCGCTTCCAATGGTGTTGAGGCTATCAAGCAACTGGAAACCACAATCGTTGACCTCATCGTGACCGATATCATGATGCCCGATATGGACGGCATCGAGTTGTGCCGTGTTCTGCGAAGCACTCCCGAATATTCCCACATCCCGGTGATAATGCTTTCCGCCAAGACCGACGTGGAGACCAAGATAGAAGGTCTCAACATAGGTGCAGATGCATATATCGAGAAGCCGTTTTCGATGGAGCAGCTGAAGGCGCAGATAAAGAGTATCTTGGATAACCGCAAGAGGTATCAGGCTTCGCTGATAAAGTCACCTCTCGATTATTATAAGAAGCATAAGACCGACGATGCCAAAGACACGGAGAAGGCTGAGTTTATCAACAAGCTTAACTCCCTCATCCTCGAGAACCTCACCAATCCCGACTTCTCTATCGACGGAATCGCTCAGGAATTCTGCATGAGCCGATCGAGCTTCCATAAGAGAATCAAGGGTATCACGGGGGAGACACCTAACGATTACATCCGAATCGTGCGCCTCTCGAAGAGTGCGGAACTCCTTGCCTCCGGCAAATATCAGATTGTGGAGGTCTGCTACATGGTCGGATTCAATACACCCTCATATTTCTCCAAGTGTTTTGCCAAGCATTTCGGCAAACTCCCCAAAGAGTATATAAACGACTTAAACAACAACAATAACAACGAATTATGAATCTACGAACGCTAATGGCTATGTTGATATTAGCCATTGCTCTCCCCGCCCTGGCGGCAGAGATTAAAGTAAGCGGCACGGTCACCGACCAGAACAATGACGAGCCACTGATCGGCGTCACTGTGAAGGTGAAGGGATCGAAAGTCGCCGGAACGGTAACGGATATGGATGGTAACTACGAGATTACTGTCGACGGCAACGCTACGCTCGTCTTCTCTTATATCGGATTTACCACACAGGAAATCAAGGTGGCTAACCGCAAGCAGGTGAATGTCACCCTCTCGGATGCCGACCAGACGCTCGACCAGGTTGTGGTTGTCGGTTACGGCACGCAGAAGAAAGTCAACCTCACCGGCGCGGTTTCCGCAGTCGAGATCGGCAAGGATATGACCTCGCGATCGGTTGCAAACGTATCTTCAGCCCTTTCAGGTCTCGTGCCCGGTCTGTCGGTGAACCAGAGTACCGGTATGGCGGGTAACAACGATGCCACGCTGCTCATCCGCGGTCTCGGAACAATCAATAACTCCAACCCTTTGGTTGTGGTCGATGACGTGCCCGACGTGGATATCAACCGCATCAATATGAACGATATCGAAAGCATTTCGGTGTTAAAGGATGCGACCGCCTCCTCAGTCTACGGTTCTCGAGCCGCCAACGGTGTCATCCTGATCAAGACCAGAAGCGGCAGTAAGAACAAGCCGACACAGATCACATTCTCAGGATCTTACGGTTGGCAGAATGCGACAAGGGCTTACGACCTTCTCGATGATTACGCCATGTCGCTCCAGCTCCACCGCTATTCGGCAGCCACGAACCCCGGTACAAACGGTGTGCAGCAGAATTTCAAGGAGGGCACAATCGACCAGTGGCTCGCCCTCGGCATGATCGACCCGGTGAGATATCCTAACACCGACTGGTTCGACTACATCATGCGCACAGGTTCGATTCAGAACTATAACGTGTCGGCCACCGGAGGCAGCGACCGCACCAACTTCTTCGCCTCTATTGGCTACATGAAGCAGAAAGGTCTCCAGATCAACAATGATTACGACCGCTTCAATGCACGTCTGAATTTTGATTACAGCATCCTCAAGAACCTGAAATTAGGTGTGCGTGTCGACGGCAGCTGGTCGGATTATGCCTACTGTCAGAGTAATGGTTTCAACGGAGAGGACAACCGTATCGGAACAGCGGTGGCCGGTATCTATCCCTACGATGCGGAGCGCGGTCTCTACGGCGGCCCGATGGCCTACGGCGAGCTTGCCGAGGCGTTCAACCCCCTCTGCGTTTATGAAAAATCGGTAAAGAAGGAGACACGTCAGGAATTCTTGGGAACAGCATTCCTAAACTGGAATATCTTCAAAGGTTTCAATGCCCGTATCGACTACTCTCTGAAATATTATAACCAATATTATAAAGAGGCTGCAAATCCCGTGCAGAGCTACGATTTCCAACAGGATCAATATAAGGAGCTGTGGTATATCCTACCGAGTGTGGGTGTGACTGACCGAAACTATAACGGCTACAAGACCCTGATGAATGCCAAGCTCAATTACGACCGCCTTTTCAACGACATTCACGATGTGAAGCTGATGGCGATCTACAGTGAGGAATATTGGTACAGCCGCAGCAACACTGCAGCGCGAACTAACCGTATCCACCCCTCCCTCTCGGAAGTAAACGCCGCGCTCACCACCGAGCAGACCACTTCGGGAACTTCCTCACGCGAGGGATTGCGCTCGTTCATCTTCCGTGGCGGATACGTATTGATGGATCGTTATCTTGCCGAGGTTAACTTCCGTGTCGACGGTAGCTCGAAATTCCTAAAAGGTCACCAGTACGGTTTCTTCCCCTCGGGATCTCTCGGATGGCGCATCAGCGAAGAGCCCTTCATGAGCGCAGCAAGGGGCACATGGCTCAACAACCTCAAGATCCGCGGTTCTTACGGCCGTCTCGGAAACAACAGCGGTATCGGCGCATATCAGCAGCGCGAGATCATGACCCAGGAGAACTATATGTTCGACGGTTCGATCGCTTCCGGCTTCCTTTACAAGAAAATGCTGCAGCCCGACCTTACTTGGGAAAAGACCGGTGTGTTCAACTTAGGTCTTGATGTGGCGGTGCTCAACCAGAGACTTTCAGCCGAAATCGACTATTACGACCGCCTCACCACCGGTATGCTGCAGAACTCGCAGATGTCGATATTGCTCACCGGTGCATACGAAGCTCCTAAGGCGAACCTCGGTAACCTCCGCAACAGAGGTGTGGAGCTGAACCTCACATGGCGTGACCGTGTCGGCGATTTCAACTATACCGTTTCAGGAAATGTCTCCTATAACAGGATGAACCTCGAGAAGTGGGGCGAATTCCTCGACAAAGGATATGTCTTCCTCAATATGCCTTACCACTTCATCTATTATATGGATGCTCTTCCCAACTTGGCGCAGACTTTCCAGGATGTCTACGATTATGTTGACCAAGGTGCCAAACCGGGTGATATCATCCGTCTCGACACCAACGGCGACGGCACACTCACCGGCGACGACAAGGTTGCAAATCCCAACCGTCTCCGCGATATGCCGACCACTAACTTTGCAATCAAGGCCAATGCCGAGTGGAAAGGTATCGACTTCTCGATGCTTTGGCAAGGTTCCGCCGGAAGAGCCGATGTGTGGATCAACAAATATAACGCAACAATCCTGCCGGCTCAGGCATACACCCCGACCACCGATCACCTCACCAAACCGTGGTCGTGGGAGAACCGCGACGGCGAATGGTCGCGACTCGGCGGTAATGCCACGAATGCAACTGAAAACTTCTTCCACGTGAGGAATATGGATTACATCCGTCTGAAAAATATACAGATCGGTTACACGTTCCCTAAAAAGTGGACAATGAAATGTGCCTGCCAGAGCCTGAGAATCTATTTCAGTGCCGACAACCTCTGCACACTCACCAAATATGAAGGTCTCGACCCCGAGAAACCTGCCGGTTCGGGCGACCTTTATCCGACAACCCGTACATTCACCGTTGGTGCTAACATCAGTTTCTAAAAAAGACGAAAATGAAAAAGATATATTTATTGGGATTGGCAATGACGGCCGTATCGGCCATGACATGTCTGACTTCTTGTCATGACGACCTCCTGAATCAGGAACCTACCGACTCCCTTTCAAAAGATAAATACTGGAAAAATGAATCTGACGCCACCTCGGCTTTGGCCGGAGTGATGTCGGATACCCGATACCTCTTTAACCGCGACTATTATCTCGACGGCATGAGCGAATATGTGAAGATGCGAGGAAATTCGTTCTTGAACAATAACGGCAACAACGGACGTGCCTACATGGGTCGCTGGGATTATCTTCCCTGGGGCTATGGCGGTTACTTTGAAAATATGTTCAAGTATTGTTACGGTGCCATCGACCATGCCAACTATACCATAGAGAATGTAGAGGAGATGCTCGCCCGCTCCACTCAGCAGAAAGAGAAGGAGAACCTGAAGACCATCATCGCCGAGTGCAAGCTCCTCCGCGCATTGGTATATTTCCGTCTCATCACATGGTGGGGTGATGTGCCTTACATCGATTGGAATGTGAAGAGCAATGCAGAGGTGGAATCAATCACGCGCACTCCGATTGCTACAATCTATGCCAACCTGATTTCCGACCTGAATGAAGTCGAGGAGCAGCTGCCGGCCAAAGCCACAGTGCTTGGGCGCTACAGCAAACCTGCTGCCATCGCCCTTCGCGGTAAGATCAACCTCTATTGGGCTTCATGGAATCATTTCGGCTGGCCCGAGCTTGACACTTTTACCCCCGATGAGGGTGAGGCTCGCCGTGCATACGCCGCTGCAAAGAGCGATTTCGGTCGCGTGATCAATGATTTCGGTCTCGACCTCTTCCGTGGTGGCGAACCCGGTGAATGTGACGGTCCGGCTGAGATGTGGCCCGAAGGCACCGTGATCGATGGCGTGAACCTTTCCGGCAAGATTAAGGAGTTCGGCGGTGCCGACAAACTTCCCAATTATTATTATCTCTTCCTCCCGACAGCCAACGGCGATTCAGAGTTTGTGTTCTCATTCCAGCATGGCGGCACAGGCACCAGCCAGGGTGAACAGCTTATGCGCGACATGGCGGGCAGAACCGTGCAGTATTCACAGTCATGGGTGAATCCGCGTTGCAATATCGTTGACCGCTATCAGAGCACCGAGACAGGTGATTTCTGTCCGCCGATCCAGCTGATGAGCCCCAGCACCAAGGCTGTGAACATCCCCAACAGCTCTCTCAACCCGCAGACCTACGCCAACCGCGACTACCGCATGAAATCCTCAATCATGTGGAACTACGAGCAGCAGATGGGTATGATGGCCTTGAAGGAGACCGGCTACACTCAGTATGAGTATAAGAACTGGGAGGGTCCCATCTCCACATTCTCTGTTGATGCCAACGGCAAAGTGGAGGAACATAAATACACTTCCTATAATGTCCTCTCAACCACAGGTTATGTCTTCCGTAAATTCGTCCGCAATTATGCCGGTGAAGACCGCTCAAGCGGTGAATTCAACTGGCCTGTGATCCGCCTTGCAGATGTCTTCCTCATGTATGCCGAGGCCGACAATGAGCTCAACGGTCCGACGCCTGAGAGTATCGCATTGGTCAACCGCATCCGTCATCGCGGAAACCTTCCCGCCCTTGCTCCTGATAAATGCAGCAATCACGACAACTTCTTCGACGCTATCGAACAGGAGCGTATCGTGGAACTCTTAGCTGAAGGTCACCGCACATGGGACCTCCGCCGCTGGCGCCGTCTCGAGCATGTCTACGGCGGCATCGGAGCTACGGGCTATAAATGGTATGACGCTTTCGGAGCATTGGAGAATGAATATTGGGTGAACTCACCCTCGCTCCACTACGAACAGTGCTACATCTTCCAGATTCCCGAATCAGAGCGTAACCGCAATCCGAACATGACCCAGAACAAACCCTGGCGCTAATTTAATTAGGAATTAGGAGTTAGGAATTAGGAGTTATAGACACCTCTAAACTCTCAACTCTCAACTCTCAACTCTCAACTCTCAACTTTCAACTAAAATTCAGACTGTGTTGAGGGCGCAAGCCCGAAATAAAAAATCTCAACTAAAATGAAAACCAAGATATTCAAATTTTTAATGGTAATCTTCTGCGCATTGGCTGTGACTTCATGCGTGAACAACACCATCGATGAAGACGGTCTGCTCATCACCGACCGCGACGAATGCTATGTGAGCAACTTCGACCTTACCGGCACCGACCACCTGACAGTGCGTGTCGGAGATGCCCGAATCGACAACGAGGCGTGCACAATCCATGTGACTGTGGCTTACGGCACTGACCTCCACAATCTTTACCCGAAATTCTCGTTGGTGACAGATGCTAAGTTAGAGCCGAAGATCACAGGGATCACCGATTTCTCCGACCTTGACAATCCGCGCCAGTACACCGTGGTGTCAGGCAGCCGCAAAGTCCGCAAAACCTATACAATTTACATAACCGTTCAAGAACGCAACTCAAACAAATGAAAAAGCTGATATATACATTGCTGATATCCTCGCTTCTTCTTCCGATGGTGTCATGCAGCAAAGATGACGACGGTATCCTCCCGATCAACAACAAATGCCTTAAGCGTACGCTTGGTCCGAACGTCGTAGGGAATGAGATCTATTTCGTGTATGCGATGGCAGTGCCCTATAATACAGTAAAACTCACGGAGTGCACCGTGGAGGCATCGATCCCCGGCGCAAACGGCACATGGCTCGAGCATAATTCCTATTATACCAACTCTTCTGGTTTTGATGTGCCTGTGCCTGTAGGGCAGCCTTCTGTCACCGACGGCAAGCTCACCACAGTCAAATTCAATGTCGACACTTGCGCCGCAGCGCTGAGATATTATTACCGCATCCCGGAGGAGGCGCGTGGCAAGACAGTTTCATTCAATTTCTCAGCTGTGGCTTCCGATGGCAGAAAGATTTCCAAGAGCATGGGTCCTTACACCATCAGCAAGCAGTATATGACTAAAAACCTCACCCTGAGCCGTGCAGCCTGCTACATCTCTATCGAGGATATGGCGGTCTACAATTTGGAGGAGGCCAAGAAGATTCCCGAGAAGATCGATTTGGTTTATCTCTGGCGCAACAAAATCAGCGAGGGTGTGGAATTCGGTCACACTTTTGCATCGCCGGCAGCCGACCGCGAATGGCTCGACGATCTTGAGGTGCCCGAGAGCATGAACCGCGACGTGCGCCTCCGCAAAGAGTGGGGTATCATCGACGGTCATCTGAGCGACGAACCAGACAACGGCACATATATCGACGACATAGATTTCGAGACAATCCGACTTGAAGGTATGCCCAACTATGCTGTCAACATGAAGGTGAAGGGTGGCATGTGGATCGAGACTGCCGACGGTCGTTACCGTGCTTACATCTACATCAACAACCTCAAGGCCACCTCGGGTGGAACAATAAGCATCAAGCGATATAACATGTTTTAATTTCGATAGAAAACTATAGTAAAAAGTATTTTGTTGCAGAGTATTGCGGAATTGTTGCATCATTTATTAATGATTGTCGCTAAACTTGCACTTGAAAAAGTCGCAGTTCTACCGCATAACTTTAAAACGAAATACTTTTTTATTAACTCAATAATGACTTTTTTATGAAATTAAAAAATGTTTTGTTGGCTTTAGGTGTGACGACCATGTCGGCGATGGCTTTCGCCGCCGCTCCGACCACATCCGCCCCTGTGCCGACAGTGGATCCCGATCAGGTGAAGTCGGCATTCAGTGATGCCTACACCCAGTTTGCGAAATGGGATTATCTGACGTATGGAAATGCGTTGGGCCAGACCGTGACAATCAACGGCAACGACAATGTCGCATGGTTCTCCCCCGGAGGATGGGGCGGCGTCGGAGTCGGCAGCCGTAATGTGGCGGATATGGAATATCTTCACCTTGATGTGTATTCCGGCGGTATCGCCAGCATCCGCGTAGGGTTCGCAACCTGGAGCGGCGGCGAGAAATATGCGGAGAATTATGTGACCGATACACCCGAAGGTAAATGGACCTCGATAGACATTCCGTTGACTGCTTTCGGAGGGTATAATTTCGCCGATATGCAGGTGATGCGCTTCACGGTTTCAGGAAGCGGAGATTACACCATCGACAACGTCTATTTCTACACTACCAAGAAACCTGACGATACTCTCCCCAAAAAGACAGCACCCAAACCTCTTGTGGATGTCTCTCTCGTGGGCTCATGCTATAGCGATGCCTACCAACCGACATTCAATTTCAACGGCTACAACAACAACGGCTGTATCATCACATCTAAAGAGATTGCTGAGGGTGAGCACGTGCTTGAGGTGAAGGATTTCCGTTGGGCTCATTTCGCTCTCGGAGAGGTGGCAGGTGAATCAACCGTGGACCTTTCGGGTTACGACCGCGTGCACTTCGATGTCTATGTTCCGGCTGGGAATGTAACCGCAAGCATCCAGCCCGGTATGTATAATGTAAGCTCCAAAAAGGAGGCATTCTCCGGCGCCCAGACCCTCAAGCCGGGTGAATGGATCAGTGTTGACCTCAAGATGCAGGATTTTAAAAATGTTGGCCTGACAGCTGTCAATAACATCACATTCAAGGATCCAGCCAACAAGACTGGTCTTGTATATCTCGACAATATTTTCTTCTATAAAGGTGACGAGGTTAAACCGGGTGACGGTGAAATCATCGGTGGCGACACATTCTCAATCCTTCCCGCTCCGCGTCCTGAAAACGCAGCCTCGACTGTCAAGTCTATCTATTCCGACGCTTATATTCCTGCCGGCTCAATCACATTCGATGGCGGCAACGGTGGTCTCCAGTTCGAGGAGATTGACGTCAAGGGTGATAAGATGTATAAGATGAGCGGATTCAACTATGTGAAGTTCCCCATCGGCACCGTCGATGTGAGCGATATGGAATATTTGCATTTCGACGTTGCTGTGCCTAACCAGAATGCCGGCAAACCGATTCCGAAGATTATGCCCGTGCTTGTCAACGGCTCGACTTCGAAATATACAGGCGACTATGCGCTGACCCCCGGCAAATGGACCAGCATCAACGTGAAGGTGGCTGATTTCACCGCCAAAGGTCTTGACGCTTCCAAACTCACCGAAATCCGTTTCAAACATAACGGTTCGGCTTCTGACGACGGCGATGTAATCATCGACAACATCTATTTCGCTAAAGAGGCTGGCGCAACCGGCTCGATCGACAATGAATGGGGCGTTCCCTCTTCAGGCGAAAATCCCGATCCCGATCCCGGTAAAGATGAAGTTCCCGTGGCTCCCAAGCCCACACACGATGCAGTTGATGTAAAAGCATTCTTCTCGGATGCCTACACACTTACAGGAAAATTTGAGATTCCTACTAACTCTGAATATGACAAGAACGGCCTTATCGAAATCATCAAGCACGAAAACGGCGAGGAGGTTGCGAAGATCACTAACCTTAACTGGCGAGTTGTAAACCTCGGACAGCGCGACGTATCAGACAAGGGTTACCTCCATGTGGACTACTATGCACCCGTAGAGAACGGCGTTCAGAGCGTTTGCATCAATCTCACCAACTGGGATACAAAGAACGGTTCGGCGTTCGAACTCGATGGCGACAATCAGAACTACCGCACTGTGAAGCCCGGCGAATGGGTGTCTTACGATATCCCCTTGAACAAATTCCACAGCTCAGACCCCTCTAAAGAATTCGATTTCGCCAAGGATATGGCTTGCGTACGTTTCTATGCAGGTGACGGCAGCCGTGGCAAGACTCTTTACGTCGACAACTTCTATTTCTGGGGAAAACCTCAGGAGGGTGGCGATGACGACGACAAGGATAAATACCAGCCCATCCAGGACAGCTCTGACGGTGAACTTCCTCCGATGGATACTCCGATGCTCGGCGTAAACCTTTCTTCAGCATCCGGCGGCACAGTTCCCGGCACTTTAGGCACCCACTATATGTATCCCCGTTTCGAGGACCTCTATTACTTCAAGGCCAAAGGTGTACGTTTCATCCGCTTCCCATTCCGCGCAGCTCGTGTGGCTGAGGATATCACCAATCCCACGCAGCTCGACACTCAGGACCTCAATGCTCTCAAGGCTGTTGTAGCCGAGGCTGAACGTCTTGGAATGTGGGTGTTCCTTGATGCTCATGACTATGCAGAGCGCACCACCAACGGCACTCAGGATCTTCTCGGCAACGGTGAATACACTTACGAGCGCTTCGGAAAGATGTGGGGTGCAATCGCAGCCGAATTCGCACAGTATAAGAACATCTGGGGTTATGACCTCCAGAACGAGCCCAAGGTTTCTGCCAAAGTTCTTCTGAACGGTTATCAGGCTGCGATCGATGAGATCCGCAAGGTTGACACCAAAGCCAACATCATCATCGAGGCCACCAACTGGGCATCAGCCTACGAATGGATCTACGGCGACCGTCAGGACAAGCAGTATCCCGGCTATAGCACCGAGGTTGCATGGAGCTACAAGGAGAATTCACCCTGGCTTCTCGCAAATCTCGTTGACCCGCAGAACAAACTTGTTTTCGAGGCTCACGGATACTTCGATCAGGACAATTCAGGCACATACACCAAAGGATTCTCAAACGTTGACTACCGCAAGCGCTTCCTTCCCTTCCTCGAATGGTGCTCTACCAACAATGCCAAGGGTCTGATCGGTGAGTTCGGTGTTCCCTACAACGAGCACAGCACAGGCGATCCCCGCTACATGGATATCCTCGACGGTGCGCTCCAGCTCTTCCGCGACTACGGCATGTACGCCACTTACTGGTGCGCCGGTGCAATGTACGAAGGCAACTCGCTTACCTGTCAGCCCGACAAGAGCCCGCTTTACGGCAACTACGCCAAGGAGAAATCCACAATGGCAGTTCTTGAGAAATATTTCAACGATTGGGTCACAGCTCCTTCATCTTCAGTTACCGAGGTTGAAGAAACCGTTATTAACGACGGCAAGATGTATAACCTGATGGGTATAGAGGTGAATGAGAACTATAAAGGTCTCGTCATCAAGAACGGTAAGAAATACTTAATCAAGTAAGAAGTAAAAAGTAATAAGTAATATGTTCTGCCGGGGCAGAAATGCTCCGGCAGAATCCACAACTCTTCCATGAAAAAAGTCTTCTCGTCAATATTGATAGCAACTATATCGGTCTGCAGCTGCAACGCATCCTCATTAGAGGATATCCGTCAGGCTGTGCGCGGTGAATATATCGAGGTCAACCCCGGTTCGGACATATCCATGTTGGTTTCCACAATGGATAAAGCCGGGAAATGGGGCGACATCAACTATAAGGATAAATCGCGTTCGCTGTGGCAGCTCGAAAAGCACCTCGACAGACTCGTCGATATGTCGGTCGCGTATGTCAAAGGAAACGCTTCGGATGCAAAGTTGCATGACGCGATCGTGAGAGGACTCAACCAATGGTTTGACGGGAAATATGAAAATCCCAACTGGTGGTACACCAAAATCGGAGTGCCCCGCAGAATGTTGAAACTCGCTTATATTCTCGACGGAAAGCTCCCCGAAGAATTGAAAGCCAAAATCGACCGATCGCTCGATGCCATCGATTCCGACGACTTCCCGGCACGCCCCGGTGGAGACCGAATTCAGGTATTGAGCAACCACGCCAAGGTGATGCTTTGGCGCAGAGACAACAAAGGTGTCTCTGACATTTTGAAGAAAATTGAAGAGGAGGCCCGCATTGCCCCCTACGAAGAAACAATGTATGACGCCGGCGGCAATTTCGCCGTGCGTAATCAATACCGTCCTTCAGGACGCGGCGTTCAGCCGGATATGTCGTTCCACCATCGTGGCGACCGGGTGAACTCCACCCTTACTTACGGGCTTGAACTGCCCGAATATTTCAGCTATTGGGCTGAACTGCTCAAGGATAGCGACATGGCGTTTTCGTCCTCTGCCATCCATTTTATCATAGACTATTATCTTGACGGAGTGTGCCGGCATCTTGTGGCCGGACGCTACGCCGAGCCAAGCATAATGAACCGTGAACTTTCACGACCCGGCGCAGGTGAATTTACCCCCGAATTAGGGTTGTCGCTCCTCAAAATCTCCAACGGCTACCGTGAGGGGGAGCTTAAAAAGGCTGTGGCAAATTTTGAGAACAGATCGGCAAATGATTCCTACGCCAGATATTTCAGCGATTCAGATTATTTCACCTTCTCTCGCCCCGGATTCCAGAGCGCGGTCAGATTCCATTCCGAGTGCAACGCCAATCAGGAGGTGCCTCATAATAACGAAGGTATCCGAAATCATTTCCGTGGCGACGGTGCCTGTATGCTTTCCGTCACAGGCAGGGAATATGCCGATATCGCCCCTCTCTTTGATTTCCGTATGATTCCCGGCGCAACAACACCGATGCTTCCTTACGAACCTCTTTCAGACTGGGGATCGGTGCAGATCCTCGACTCTCCGATAAGTTTTGCGGGAGCAGTCAATGATTCTGTTTATGGTGCGGTTGCGTTCGACTTCGAGAGTGAGCGCACCGACCTCAAAGCCCGCAAAGGTTATTTCTTTTTCGATGACGAATACGTTTGCCTCGGTAGCGGGATTAACTCTACCTCCGGCCATGAAATCGTAACCACCGTAGAGCAAAGTTGGTCGAAATCCAAAGATATGAAGCAGGGAGACGGATGGTTTGTGCATGACGGATCCACTTATCATATTTTGGAAGGTGATGCGAAGGGATTGGTGGAAAACCGTAAAGGGAAATGGAGCAACTGCGTGACAGATGTTGAATATGCCGACAGTGTCGCCGAAGGTAATGTCTTCTCCCTCGCCATCAGTCACGGCACAGCACCAAAGGATGGTAAATATGCCTATTCCGTGACGCCAAATAATGAATCGGTAGTAGAACATACTTTCAAGATCATTGCGAACGAGGCGTCGCATCAGGCAGTGATGGCCAACGACGGATCGGTCTTATATATCATCTTCTATGAACCGGCGTCAGTGGCGACACCGTTAGGAGACTTTTCCGCAGATGAAAGCTGCATGATAATGGTGAAGAACGGCAAGGATATCTATGTTTCCAACCCCTCCCGCCGACACCAAAATTTGACAATACACACCCCGTGGGGGATAAAGCAGATAAAGATGGGTGAGGATAACCTTTCGGGTCTCACCAAGAGAATTTAAAAACTTAAGGTAAAGAAAAAAGTTTAGGTAAAATGATTGATATTCGATTAAAGGTCATAGGTGTAGCGGCTACGTTGGCATTGCAGTCAGCTGTTGCGACCGCCGGATGCCCACAGAAGGAGTGGGCCGACAGCACATTGCGCTATTGCAATTGCCAGATCGAAAAGACATTGTGCCAGCTGCCTAACGACAGTGTGCTTCCCAGAAGTATAAATGCCGGGTCCGACAAGTGGAACACCACCGACATCGGTGACTGGACAAGCGGTTTCTGGTCGGGCATCCTCTGGTATAACTATATGAACACCAACAAGCTCACCGATATGCTCAACGCTTTGGCATATACGGAGCATCAGCGCTACTTGGTTGATCCGAACCACGAAGTGGATCACGATATAGGTTTCCAGCTTCTTTGCAGCTTCGGTCACGCATACGCCAACACAGGTCGTGCGGAGTATAAGGATATCCTTTTGGCGGGTGCCGACAAGTTGGCTGCGCTATATAATAATCGTGTCGGCACAATATTATCATGGCCTCATGCCGTTAAAGATATGGGGTATCCTCACAATACGATTATGGATAACATGATGAACCTTCAGCTACTTTTCTTCGCCGCCAATAATGGCGGACCCGCCGAATACAGGGATATGGCGATCAGTCATGCCCGCACCACGATGAAGAATCAGTTCCGCAAGGATTACACCAGCTATCATGTCGCATTGTACGACACGGAAAACGGTAAGTTTATCCGTGGCTGCACCAACCAGGGTTACAGCGATGAAAGTTTCTGGGCGCGCGGTCAGGCGTGGGGAATCTATGGTTTCACCGTAGTGTATCGTGAGACAGGCGACAAAGAATTTCTGCGCTTCGTGGAGAAGATTGCAGATGTCTACCTCGCAAGACTCCCCGAGGATTATGTGCCTTACTGGGATTTCTCCGATCCGAATATCCCGAATGCTGTCAAGGATGCCTCATCGGCCGCTATCGTGGCCTCGGCGCTCATAGAGCTTTCACAGCTTGAGGACAACGCATTCTATGCCGACAAATATATGAAGTATGCCGACAAGATGCTTCACAACCTCTCGACAGCAGACTATCAGAGCCGGCATTGCAACAGTGCATTCCTGATGCACTCCACTGGAAACAAGCCTGCCGGATATGAGATCGATTCCTCGATAAACTACGCCGATTATTACTATATTGAGGCGTTGACCCGCTATCGCGATTTTTATGCAAACGAAGAACTAAACGACCATGAGAAAACTAAGCGTAACACTTTATCTCCTTTTACTTATCTCGGTAACCGTTAATGCCCGCACGGCCTCACTCGCCGACTATGTGGACATGTATATGGGGGTGCGGGGTAACAGTAACTGTGTCATAGGTCCGCAGCTTCCTCACGGATCGGTAAACCCGGCTCCGCAGACTCCCAACGGCGGACAGAACGGATATGATGAAAACGATTTGATCCGCGGTTTCGGTCAGCTTCATGTGTCAGGTATCGGTTGGTCGCGTTATGGTCAGATCTTCCTATCTCCGCAGATCGGTTTCTCGGCCAAGGAGAACGGTCACGATTCAAAGAAATCTAATGAGGTCGTATCCCCGTTTTACTATAAAGTTGACCTCGACCGATATGGGATAACCACCGAACTTGCCCCGACCACGCACGCCGTGGCATATCGTTTCACTTATCCAGACAAGAAAAATAAGACCCTGCTTTTGGATATGCGCCACAGCATTCCGCAGCACATTGTGCCGATAGTCAAGGGGCGTTTTCTTGGAGGAAATTTGCAGTGGAATCCTGAGACTTCGGAATTGTCGGGGTGGGGAGAGTATGCTGGCGGATTCGGTAGCGCAGACCCCTATAAGGTCTATTTTTCGATGACCCTTGATGATCCGAATGCAAAAGTCAGCATTTCCGATAAAGGAGATAAAGAACTGTATGCACGAATCGATACGGACCGCCCTGTTCTGAACGCGAACGTGGGTGTATCGTTGAAGAGTGTGGACCGCGCCCGCAATTACCGTTATATCGAATTGGACGGTAAGGATGTGGATAAAGTCGCCAAAAACGCCAAAGATGAGTGGAACCGCGCTTTGGGAAGGATTCAGTTAGGTGATGATGTAAAAGAGAAAGATAAGAAACTTTTCTATACCGCTTTGTATCATTCTTTGGTAATGCCCCGCGACCGATCGGGCGATAACCCCAACTGGTCAAGTGCGATGCCACATATCGACGACCATTATTGCGTTTGGGATACGTGGCGCACCGCCTATCCGTTGCTGACCCTCTTGGAGGAAAGTTTCGTTTCAAAGACTATCAATTCTTTCATCGACCGTCTCGATCACGACGGGAAAGTGACTCCTACTTTCACTGCTTCGATGGAATGGGACAGCAAGCAGGGTGGCGACGATGTCGACAATATCATCGCCGACGCAATCATCAAGAATGTCAAAGGTTTTGACCGTGAGAAAGCCTACAAGGTGATGCTTCACAATGCGCGCGAATCCCGCTCTCCCGACTATATCGCTATGGGTTATGAACCCGGCAGGAACAGGCAGATGTCTTGCTCATATACAATGGAACACGCCTACAACGACAACTGCCTATCCCGTATCGCCCAACTGATGGGTGACACAGCAATGGCCAATGAAATGGCAGTAAGGTCGCGCCAGTGGGAAAAGATGTTTAATCCCGATCTTGAAAGCTGCGGATTCAAAGGATTCATAGCTCCTGTCACGGCCGAGGGTGAACGGATCGAGATTGATCCCGCGGAGGTTTACGGATCATGGGTTGATTATTTCTATGAGGGGAATTCCTGGACCTATTCGTTGTTCACACCTGCAGACTTCGAACGACTTATCGCGCTTTGCGGAGGTAAGGAGGAGATGGTGAAGCGTCTGAAATATGGTTTCGACAATAACCTCATCAACCTCTCCAACGAACCCGGTTTCCTCGCCCCTTTCATCTTCAGTCATTGTGACCGCCCCGATCTTGCGGGTGAGTATGTAAACAGAATCCGCAACAACTACTTCTCTATCGAAAAGGGTTATCCCGATAATGAGGACAGCGGAGCGATGGGATCATGGTATGTCTTTACCTCTCTCGGTCTTTTCCCCAATGCCGGGCAGGATATCTATTACCTTCTCCCTCCCGCTTTCTCCGAAAGTTCGCTAACGATGGAGAACGGCAAGAAGATAGTGGTTAAGGCTCATAAAAAGACCCCCGGATCTAACGATATCGCCTCTGTCAAGCTGAACGGTTGCGACCTTTCACGTTCATGGATCAGACACGATGAGATTGCCGACGGCGCCGTGATAGAATTCGAACTTTCCGAGAACCCTGACGAATGGGGTGTGCGAGAGTTTGAGGCAAGCAAGGAGAAGCCGGGAATGTTCGGCGTGAACCTTGCCGGAGCCGAGTTTTTCCACAAGAAGATGGAGGGTGTAGGGCGGTTTAACGTGGATTACCATTACCCCACCACCGAGGAACTCGATTACTGGCATTCCAAAGGGATGGATCTGATTCGTCTCCCCTTCAAATGGGATAGAATTCAGCGCGAGGTCAACGGTCCACTCAGCAAGGACGAGGCGGATTATATCAAATATCTGCTTCGCGAGGCCGACGCAAGGGGGATGAAGATACTTCTCGACATGCACAATTACGGCCGACGCAATTACGGCGGAGAGTACCGCATCATAGGCGACAGCCTGATGCCGACACATTTCGGTCAGGCGTGGGCGGAATTGGCCCGTCAGTTCAAGGATGAGCCGGGTCTCTATGGCTATGGTCTCTGCAACGAGCCTCACGATATGCTGGAGAGCTGTCCGTGGGTTGAGATAGCGCAGGTAGCCATCGACTCGATCCGCTCTGTCGACCGCCGCACAGCAATCGTGGTGGCTGGAAACACATGGAGCTCCGCCGAGCGCTGGCCGGAGATTAATCAAGGGCTTGAATCACTCAACGATCCGAATGATAACCTCATCTTTGAGGCTCACTGCTATTTCGATCGGGATGCATCCGGCATCTACCGCGAAGGTTATGATGCGGAGGGTGCATACCCGACAATAGGAGTTGACCGTGTCCGTCCGTTTGTCGACTGGTTGAAGAAGCACAACAAGCGGGGTTTGTTGGGTGAGTACGGTGTGCCGGGTGATGATCCGCGCTGGCTCGAATGTCTCGACCTTTTCCTGAACTATCTGGCGGAAAACGGCGTGGAAGGCACTTACTGGGCAGCCGGCGCACGATGGAATAAATATATCTTAGGGGTGCATCCCGAGGAGAACTATACCAAAGACCGTCCGCAGATGGAAATCCTTACCAAATACACCCGCACCAAATGAAAACATCAGCTTTAGTTGTATGCGCAATGCTTTCGGCAGTCTCCTCTCTCTCCTCATTTGGGGCTGAGCGGTATGACATTGTTGTGCTCGGTGGCACGCCGGGCGGTATCATGTCGGCAATCGAGGCTGCCCGTATGGGTAAAAGCGTGGTGATACTTGAGCGTAACGACCGCATCGGAGGACTCCCGGCCAACGGATTGGGCGCTACCGATATCGCTACACGCGGTGCCACTACGGGCCTTTTCTCAGAATTCACCAATGCCGTGAAGCAATATTATATCGATAAATATGGTAAGGACTCGCAGCAGGTGAAGGATTGCAGCGACGGTTTCCATTTCGAGCCGTCGGTGGCGGAGAAGGTGCTGACGGATATGATTTCACCATACGATTCCCTTATCGACGTGAAAGTAATGAGGCAGTTCAATTTCTCTACGGGCGACATATCCATGACCGATGACGGCAAGCATATCAACTCCGTCCGTCTCATCAACCGCAACAACGGTGACGCGGAAATATATGAGGGTAAGGTATTCATCGATGCCACCTACGAAGGTGACCTCGGTGCTGCCGCCAAAGTGCCTTACAGAGTCGGGCGCGAAGCCGCATGGGAATTCAATGAGCCGGGCGCGGGGGTGGTTTATGAATACTGGAAATCCACCCCGGCGGAGGGGAGCACAGGTGATCCCGACAACGCCGTGCAGGCTTACAACTACCGACTGACCCTGACAAAAGACCCGAAACAGAGAATCCCTTTCCCGAAGCCTGACAACTATAACCGCGATGAGTATGTGTCGCTCATCGAGGATGTATGGACAGGGCGCCACACTTGGAAGGCTATCTGCGATGTCACTCCGGAGATGATAGAGGCCAACAGGAAGCATTTGCAGAACGGTGGCGAGAGATCAATAACGCCGTGGGATAGCTGGGGGATTGAGAAGATAGTGAGCATCAACACAGTGCCAAACGGCAAGGTGGATGCCAATAACCAGCATTCTGCTTTTATCTCAACCGACCTCCCGGAAGAAAACTGGCCCTGGCCCACGTCGTCATGGGAATGGAGGGATAAGTTTGCGAAGAGATTACGCGATTATACATTAGGCCTGCTTTATTTCGCCGCTAATGATCCTGAACTCCCCGCTCAATTCCGCGACGCTGTGAATGAATGGGGTCTTTCGGCAACTGAATATGAAGACAACGACGGTTTTCCGCGTCAGGTCTATGTGAGGGAAGGTCGCCGTTTTGAGGGTGAATATTTCTTTACCGCCTCCGATGCTCTCCCTGTGGCTGAGGGTCAGAGACCTCCCGTGCATAAGAACAGTATCACGGCAAGTCATTATGCCCTCGATTCCCACGCCGCCCGTAAGCGCGAGGAGGGTCGTGCGCATCTTGACGGATTCATCAGTTATCCGACAGCTGTATATACTGTACCGTATGGTGTGATCGTTACTAAAGAAGTGGACAATCTGCTTTTGCCGGTGCCTGTCAGCGGGTCGCATATCGGTTTCTCGACGCTCCGTATGGAACCCTGCTGGATGGCTCTCGGTCAGGCAGCGGGAGCTGCAGCATCATTGGCGATAGACGGGGAAACTTCCGTGCAGAATATTTCCGTCAGCGATCTGCAGAACCGGTTGCTTGACGAAAAAGCAACCCTAATATATTACGATAACCTGACGCCTGACAGCAAAAACTGGAAGGAAGCCCAGCTCCGAGGTCTCGCAGGAGAGGTCAAGGGCTGGAAATATGAATGATGACCATGAAAAAGTATTACCTGATGCTGATAGCCGGCGCATTGAGTCTGTCGGCTTCGAGTGTGACAATAACCGATAAGGATAAGGCGCGCGCCAAAGCCCTTGTGGAGCAAATGACGTTGGAGGAGAAGATTGCCTATCTGTCGGGTGAGACTTCGTTCTCACTGCGACCGATAGAACGCCTCGGCATTCCGAGGATTCTGTTGGCTGACGGTCCGCAGGGAATCCGAAACCATTGCAAGCACAGCACCCTTTATCCGAGCGGTATCGCCGCTGCAGCTACGTGGAACCGAGACCTTGCGCACCGCTATGGCGAAAGTCTCGGCGAGGATGCACGGGCGCGCGGCGTGGGGATACTTTTAGGCCCCGGCGTGAATATCTACCGCTATCCTCTCTGCGGACGAAATTTCGAGTATATGGGTGAGGATCCCTACCTTGCATCGGAAATATCCTGTCAATATATTGACGGTGTGCAGTCGAAAGGTGTGATCTCGACTATCAAGCATTTCGTCGCCAACAATCAGGAGTGGAACCGTCATCACGCAAGCAGCGACGTTGACGAGCGCACACTTCAGGAGATATATTTCCCGACATTCCGAAATGCCGTCAAGAAAGCCGGTGTCGGTGCGGTAATGAACAGCTACAACCTGCTTAACGGAGTTCATGCCACAGAAAATCCCTGGCTCAACACTACCATCCTCCGCGATGAATGGGGGTTCGACGGTGTGCTGATGAGTGACTGGACTTCCGTATATTCCACGGTAAACGCTGCCAATGCCGGTCTCGACCTCGAGATGCCTAAAGCGGTCTTCTTTACCGATTCGCTGCTTAAAGCCGCAGTCAGCAATGGTCGCGTCTCGATGAAAACCATCGATGACAAGGTTACCCATATGCTCCAGACATTTTCTGCATTCGGTCTTCTCGACCGTGAGCAAAAGGATGAATCCATCCCAATGGATAATCCAAAATCGAAGAATACGGCTCTCGCCACAGCCCGCGAGGGGATTGTGCTTCTCAAGAATGAGGGTAATATCCTTCCGCTCAAAGGGCGCACTGCCGTAATGGGTATCAATGCCGACACAATCGTGTCGGGAGGTGGAAGCGGTGCGGTCTATGCCTACTCCATCTCACCTCTTTCCAAAGAGCTTCCCAAATTCAATAAAAAAACGGTTACGGTAAACACCGAAGGTCTCTTTGACGATGCCGGTCAGAATTTCTATACCGACCGCACCCTGAGTGAGTGTGGCTTCAAGTGCGAATATTTCGACAACATAGACTTTGCCGGCACCCCCGCCATCGTGAGGGTGGATCCCGAGATTAATTTTAACTACGGCAAAGGTGGCCCTGCAGCCGATTTCCCGGTGGATAACTTTTCAGCAGTGTGGACCGGCTATTATCTCTCGCCGAAAGATGAGAACCTGCGCATCGCGATCGGAGGTGACGACGGTTACCGACTGATGATTAATGATTCCGTAGTGGCTGAGCATTGGGGTAACCATGCCTACGACAGGAGGACTATCAGTTATCCCGTCGAGAAAGGTAAAAGTTACGACTTCAAAATCGAGTATTTCGAATCCACAGGCGGAGCGAAGGTGGATCTTGTGGCCCATTCATTGAACAAGGATAAACTCAAAAAGATGCTCGCCGGTGTAGACAATGTAGTCATAAACACCGGATTTACGAGCCAGCATGAGAGCGAAGGGTTCGACCGTCCTTACGGACTCCCCGAATATGAAGAGAATTTCATCCGCGAAGTTGCGTCTATCAATCCGAATGTGGTCGTGGTTCTGAACAGCGGCGGTGCGGTCGACCTGATGCCGTGGTTTGACAATGCCAAAGGAATCGTGATGGCATGGTATCCTGGTCAGGAAGGTGGCACAGCGTTGGCGGAGATACTGACAGGAAAGATTTCACCGTCGGGCAAACTTCCGATCACCTATTACCGATCACTTGCCGACAGCCCCGCGCATGACACCTACTATCCCAACCGCACCGCGACCCGCAAGTCGGGAAAGGATGAGTGTGACCATGTAGAATATCGCGAAGGAATATTCCACGGCTACCGCGGATCAGACAAAGCCGAGGTGAAACCTCTCTATCCCTTCGGCTACGGAATGTCGTACACCACGTTTGATTTTTCAGATTTAACTCTCACTAAGATTGGGGAAAACAAAATTAGTGTTAACTTTACGGTGAAAAATACGGGGAAACGTGAAGGGGCTGAAGTGGCTCAGGTGTATGTTAGCGACTTGGAAAGCAGCGCGGTGCGCCCGATAAAGGAACTGAAAGGTTTCGAGAAAGTTTCTTTGAAGCCCGGAGAGAGCAAGAATGTGACAATAATCCTGGATGAGGAGGCTTTCGCTTTTTATGATATCAACAGTCACAAATTCGTTGTAGAGCCCGGAGAGTTCGAGATTCTCGTAGGCAACTCTTCCGCCGATCTCCCGCTTCGCGCTTCGATCGTATTGTAAAACCATCGCATCATATTTAAAATAGTATTAGAATGAAATATAACTGTTTTATGAAGAGAGCTGCCGTTTTGGCAACTCTCTTTGTGTTTATATTCAGCCTGAGTTTAAGTGCAGAGGCTAAAAGCAAAAGAGTCCTTGCCATCGGCAACAGTTTTTCGGCCGATGCTGTTGAAAATCACCTCTGGGAGTTGGCTGCCGAGTCAGGCGACACCTTGATTATCGGCAATGCCTATATCGGTGGCTGCACCATTGACCGCCATCTGAATAACCTGAAGGATGATAAGGCCAACTATTCATATCGGAAAATCGAAGATGGTAAACTTGTCACCACTGACAACGTCACGCTTAGAAGTATTATCACCGACGAGTCCTGGGATATTATCACTCTCCAGCAGGCAAGTCAACTTTCGGGCACGGGTGAGTCATTTAAAAATCTTCCGCAGTTGATCAAGGGGGTGAAAGAGTTGATGCCGAATAAGGACGCGGAGATTGCTTGGCATAACACATGGGCCTACGCACGCGATTTCAAGTCTGACAATTTCAAATATTACGGCTACGACCAGGAGGCGATGCTAGACAGTATCATTTCGGTGGTCAAGACCGTAATTCCGCAAAACGGTATCAAGCGTGTGATTCCGTCGGGCATAGCAGTTCAGAACGCAAGGAAAACATTCGGCGACGTCCTTAACCGCGACGGCTTCCACCTCGCGCTCCCTCTTGGCCGATATGTGGCCGCCTGCACATGGTATGAATTTCTCACTGGCAAAGATGTGTCCAAACTCCGCTACAAACCCACCGAACTTTCGGAAGAGGATGCCGCTGCAGCCCGATCAGTCGCCCACAATGCCAAATTTACTCTGTCATTGCGCCCTGCGGAAGATGAAAGGGCGTTCAAAAGCGTGGGCGTGGAGAAGGAAATTGAACGTTTGAAGGCTTTGATCAATGACCCAAAGTTGGCATGGATGTTTGAAAACTGCTTTCCGAACACTTTAGACACTACGGTGAAATTTGGAAAGGATGCGAATGGAAATTACGATACATTTGTAGTCACGGGCGACATCCCTGCCATGTGGCTCCGCGATTCAGGTGCACAGGTATGGCCTTACGTCGCTCTTGCCAAAGACGACATGGAGCTGAGACACCTCATCGAAGGGGTGATCCGACGACAGATAAACTGCATCCTGCTCGACCCTTACGCGAATGCTTTCAACGAAGGGCCGACCGGCAGCTATTGGGAATCGGATTATACTGAAATGATCCCGGAGATTCACGAGCGCAAATGGGAAATCGATTCTTTGTGCTATCCGATCCGCCTTGCCTACGAGTATTGGAAAGTGACAGGAGACGACAGCATCTTCGATGATTCATGGGTCAATGCAGTTAAGAAAATCCTAGCGACTTTTTCAGCGCAGCAACGCAAGGACGGCACAACTCCTTACCGATTCCAGCGTAAGACCGAGCGCGCTTCCGACACATTGATCAATGACGGTCTCGGTGCCCCTGTGAAACCCTGCGGACTGATAGCCTCATCTTTCAGACCTTCGGACGATGCGACTACTTTTCAGTTTCTGGTGCCGTCGAATCTCTTTGCCATTACGAGCCTTAGAAAAGCTGCTGAAATTCTATCTTCCGTAAATAAAGAGAAGGCGCTTGCCGATGATTGTTTGGCATTGGCGGCGGAGGTGGAGAATGCTGTCAAGGAATATACGGTTTACAATCATCTTGAGTTCGGACAAATTTATGCGTTTGAAGTGGATGGATTCGGCAACCACCTCCTGATGGATGATGCCAACGTGCCCTCACTGCTCGCGATGCCTTATCTCGGCGATGTCGATGCCGATGATCCGATTTATCAGAATACACGCCGCTTTGTATGGAGCGACAGCAATCCCTATTTCTTCAAAGGAAAATCGGGAGAAGGGATAGGCGGTCCGCACATCGGTTATGGGATGGCATGGCCGATGAGCATAATGATGAAGGCGTTCACCTCAAATGACCCGGAGGAAGTTGACGAATGTATTTCGATGCTGCTCTCCACTGACAACGGCACCGGGTTTATTCATGAATCTTTTGATGTCGATGATCCATCTCACTTCACAAGACCGTGGTTTGCATGGCAAAATACTCTTTTCGGAGAATTGATTTTAAAAGTTGCGGAATCAGGCAAGAGTAAATTCTTCAAAAGGTAATTCATTGATGATTAAAGGAGTATACCAATGTAAGAATGTTGTAAATCTAAATTTGTAGGATTGTTGCATATAAAATCAGCGGATTTGTAGGATTCTTCTATTCAAAAAAAATAATCTGATATAAGCTCCGTGTGCGAAGACCTAATTTTGCATCAAACAAAATTACTTCTTAAAATTTAAAGAAATGAAAAAGCTTATATTAGTGTCAACCGCTTTGCTGACTTTCGCAGCTTTCGCACAGGCCGCTGACGAACAGACGCAATATGCTCCCGGATTCCGCATAGAAGTTACGCGCATGAATCCCGCCGACGATGTTCAGGTGATCGAAATGACTCCGACTGAATACAGCAAAGTGGGAAGCACCGTATATAATGCAGAGGTGACAGTTCCCGTTTTTGAAAATTCGCATACGAAATATAGATATAATGTTATATATACTTCAGAAACCGGCGAATCTGTAACGGCCACAACCAATTTGCAGGTGGAGCGTAATTTTGAAGATGGTGAGATGAAGATTGTGGTTGCCGCCTGGTATGACGGCACGGCCACAAAGGAATACGATAAATATAAGGTTTCATTCAGCGCCACTCCATACGTGATTTGTGATGTCAACTGGACTGCGATGGGCTATTTAAAAGCCAGTGAGACCGGCGAACCCCAGACCACTTACTTCAATGTTGCAAAGGAAAAGAATTATAGCGCGATAAGAAATGTTGATTTGAGCAAATCTACGGTAAATTTCATCGCCGGCGGCAACAACCAATATCAGGCCACTTTTGTAGAGGGTACCACTCCCGTAAGAGGTAAAGACACTCTGTATAAGGCGGTGTTTGACTATCACAAGGCAGCTATAACATTTGAGGAGGTTGATGAAATCGAATTGGAGATAGACGGCTGCACACCGTTCGTGCTCCCCGTGGCATTCATTGTTCCCGAAGGGGTGACAGCTTACCGCTACACCGGCTATGCTGACGGCGTGATGACAATGGATCCTGTTGCGGATGGAGTGGTTGCCGCCAACGTTCCCGTAATCCTTAAAGCTGACACAAAAGATGTCTATACAATCAAGGTGCAAGGCGAACCGGTTTTTGAATTCGTCTATTCCAACCCGGCTAAACCCGGCGACCGCGCCTGGATGGCAAACGTAGCTGAAGATGAGTCTGACTTTTACGGTGTGCTTCAGCCCAGACTAGCTCCGACAACCGGCTATGTTTTTGACGGCGCAAAATTTGTGAAGGCGGAGAAGAATACAATCGTTGGTGCTTCGCAGTGCTACATCTCTCTGCCTGATGCAGAGGCTGAAGGTGTTGACGCGATAGCTGTTGAATTGAAATCAAACGATACTCCTACAGGAGTTGAAGATATAGTTTTCGAAATGTCGGAGAAGGAAGATGGTTGTGCTTACAACATTTTCGGACAGAAGGTTTCTGACAATTATAAAGGTATTGTGATTAAGAATGGTAAAAAATTCATGATTAGGTAATTAAAAGGTTGGTTTGATTATGGAAGGAACGGGATTCAGACTCGGGGTCCCGTTCCGCCCCCCCCAAAAAAAAAGTAAAAATGTTTAATTAATAATAAAATCTCGTATTATGAAAATTATTACTAAAGTATTGTTTACAGCAACAGTTGCAACCGTAGCAGCAACAGGTATCAACGCTCAGACCCCCGAAGATCCCGCAGCGGTGAATTTTGATCCCGCAGAGGTAGGCGTTATCTTCGCTGCTGACCAGGATAAATATTTCGAGGTGCTCCGTGACGCCAACGGCAAACCCGCGTCAGACTGGACCACACCCGTTTGGGGTCAGAAGACTGTAATCAGCGCCGACGAGTGCAAGGGTGGTGCTTCGGCTCTCCGCATCGACGGTCTCGATTTCCTTCCGCTACAGTTCCCCTCGACATTAAGCCTTGCTCAGTGGCGTTATCTCCATGTTGATATGTGGGCAGCTGCCGACGATCAGGTTTGCTTCAAGCTCCAGAACTGGTGGCCCGGCGAGGCATACGTTTCGGATATCTACAATCTCAAAGGGGGTGAATGGACAAGTATCGACATCGATATGGAAGACCCTGCCAACTTCCAGTGGAGTGAGGTTAAGACCGACCCCGAGACTCAGGAGAAATATACCAACAAGGGTGTAAACGTGCTCCAGATCGCCGGCGAAAAGATTCCGAATGATTTCCAGCATGCACCCGTGATCTACATGACCAACATCATCGCCCACAACTCAGGTGCCGGTGCAGGTGTAGCCAACATCACAGTCGAGAACGAGCTTAGCGGCAAGATCTTCAACGTGTTCGGTATCGAGGTTGACGAAAACTACAAAGGTCTCGTGATCCGCAACGGCAAGAAATATATCCAGCAGTAAGACATAATAGCCCTGAAAGGGCGGATTGATGAAAACGACCCCACATGAAGCGTAGCCGAATGTGGGGTTTTAATAAAATTATGAGTATGAAAAAAGCAACCGCCACTATATTAATCGCTTTAATTTGCGTTGCATTAGGCATCAACGCAAAAGAGCCTCTGAAAATATCGATATTGGGAGATTCATATTCCACATTCGAGGGATGCGTGACGCCCGAGACCAACGCCGTGTGGTATTTCACAACGCCTAAGCCCGACAAGACAGACCTCATCGATGCCGAACAAACATGGTGGCGCATACTATTGAGCGACAAGCAGTATCAGCTGGAGATGAACAACTCCTATTCGGGATCCACCATCTGCAACACCGGCTACAACAACACCGACTCCACCCCCTTCTCATTCATAACCCGGATGAACAACCTCGGCAACCCCGACCTCATCCTGATCTTCGGTGCCACCAACGACTCATGGGCAAACGTGCCTATCGGTGAATGGAAATGGAGCGATTGGACCGACGAAGAACTGAAAACCTTCCGACCGGCGTTGGCTTATATGCTTGAGAATCTGACCAAGCAATACCCCACCTCGAAATTGCTATATATCGTCAACGACGGACTCAAATCCGAGATCACATCCTCCATAGTCGAAGCTTGCGGCCGCTACGCTGTACCCTACATCCAGCTTGTAGACATCGACAAGACCGCCGGACACCCCAACATCAACGGCATGACCCAGATCGCCACCCAAGTTGCCACCTCCCTCCCCCGTGAATAGCACACTCCCGTAAAGCAGCGTTCCAGGACCACGACAATAATTCCAATCAGACTCAACAAAATGACAGCTCGCTCTTAACAGGATGGGCTGTTTTTATATTTTTTACGGAACGCGTAGCAAACCTTACTAAGGAACATTTGGGGCATAAGAAAAAAGAAAGAGCCGTCATCAGCCCTCTCCGGGTCGACTTAGCTCTTCGATAGGCGTGGGCGTTCTGTCTACAGGTCTAAAGCCTTGCAGATTACTAACCGCGTTTCTATCCTTCCAATCGCATAATGCAGCTTTCTCTTCGATGCTGCTGCGACCAGGCAATATTATGTAGATTTCCGGATACAGCTACGTCCACTTAGACGTATCAACCATATCCTTTCATCTCATATATAAGGTAATCAGCCGTTTCCGAGACGGTATTAATTCTTCATGAATCATTCTCCACTCTATTAATTTATAGTTGCATATACCAATAGAGATCCTCTTCCGTAATTAGAAAAACGCGCTTTTCCGCCCTATTACGCCTTATAGGTGATATGAATTTAATGCATATAATTTACTCTGAGAAAGATGATTTTTTAAGAGGACGGGAGGCAAGTGTAAAGCCTGACGATAAGGAAATAATAATTACACACATCGTTCCGGAAAAGTTCCGGGGTGACATAACGGCTCTTACCAAGTATGTTGGTGAGGCCAGTTTCGAAAGCGGACTCTGTATTGAAGTCTCGTTATCTGAATTACTGGGCATTATTCCAAGAAAAAGGAAGAGGAGGGATGCCTATGCTGCACTCATAAAGTATTTAAAAGATGAGCGCAATATTACTTTAATAATAAAATCAAAATAGAATGAAGAAGAAAATTTTTATTACCGGAGAGGTTCGTGAATACAAAACTGAGAATGCCAAAGATTTTTGCAAAGGGATAGAGGATTATATAAAGGATAACCTTGTTCCGGCAGATAGTGCTGATAACGTTACTGTCTCTACCTTTGAAAATGCTACGGATGATTTGACTATAACGTTCAATTTTGGAACAGGGAAACATATTGAGAAAGGGATGATCTCAAGAGAAATGTACCGTTGCTTTACAGGTGAAGGTACTAATTTTAAAGCACATTATTCTATTTATTGGTCATTGAGTTTCGGGTCATCCTACCCAATGAATGTTTTCTTCCCGGTTGATGAGACTATAATCTCCCACAAGAAGAACTCTCACTTCTATGGAGCTGACAGATATAAAAATATCAGCATAAACGAGAGCCCTTATAATCTTATCGTAAACATTAAATATTAACTGAAATGGAATATACATTTATAAAAAATAGTGAAGCAGCTAAGGATCTTTCTCCTGAATGGATGGACGCTTTCGATGATATAATGCCGAAATGGTTGGAACTTTGTGTTCCGGCGTATAATGCTTGTAAAAAGAGAGGTGTATCATTTTTTGAAGTCTCAAATTATATCGACGATTGGAGCAATCCTGAGAAATTTGATGAAGACGGTTTTTCTTACATTTTATGGCGCAAGCCAAATTGCATAACCAAGATATCTTTTGACGGTCATGGGAAATGGGGTGCTTGGGATTGGAAAACACTTATGAGGTGTGAATACCCCAATCTGTATGATAATTATACTCCGGAATATATGCGAACGGCGACAAAACTATCTGATTTTGGAGTATATAACTGCTATTTTTGGCGATATATGAATAGAAGAGAACCTTATAACTATGTGGCCTTAAAAGTAAGGGATTATTTCCGAATATTGACCAATGATACAGAAGTGCTTTTTTCATTGGGACGTAAAAGTTATATTGCCTTTGATGAGGCCGGGAGGAAATATGGAGACCAATATTGTTACAATATTGATGGATAAGAACAATAGCTCTGGAGGTTTTCTCCAGGGCTATTTTGATTATAACCGTGAAAACCTTAGAAATATGATTAACACAACTATTAGTATAGCTAAACGATTGGAATACACCAAATACGGACTGGCAGATAAATCCGTGTATGATGTACTTGGGATGATCCAGCGCGGTGATATGATACTGTATGACCCTGAATGTGGAGAATATGATCTGAAAACGATAACTGAGGCCATCCGGCGCCAACCGGATCCAGAAATTCAAAACGAATGGAAGGCTCGATTTATGCCTGTCGTGTTTTTCAACGGAATATGGGATGGCTCAAAAATAAGCAAATATTCCTGCATCACTGCATTGGACTTTGATAATATTCATAGCGAGGAAGATCTGAACAATACGCTTCTACTGCTGAAGAGTTCACCATTCGTATTGGCGACTTTCAGAACCTTCAAACCAAAACGTATCAAGGCTTTGATAATGCACGACAATCCTGATCCCACCCTGCATAAAGAGATGTATGCAGAGCTGATCAATTTATTTGGCACATCAGGTCTTGATACCAGCTGCAGTGATTTAAGCCGAAAAACATATCTTCCTTGGGATGATGAGATATGGATTAATACGAATTGCACCCCATATCAATTTGTTTCAAGTCACCCTGTAGTCGGAACACAGACGAAAATGATATATAAAGGTAAAAAACAAAAATCCCCATACAGCATAATCAATATTCTGAACAGCTCATGGCGAAAGAATCACACCGAATACTGGAAGGAAGGTCAACGTGCCCGGTCAGTCTTCAAGTGCGCCTGTCAATTTTGTGAATATGGTGTACCTCGAGATATGGCGGAAGATTATTTCCTTACAGGAGGATGGGAAGCTGACGACTTCACTGCAGATGAGATTCTAAAGCATGTGCGCGGAGCCTACGATTATAATAAGAATAGATTTGGTTCTAAAGATTTCGTATGATCGCAAATATGAGTTTAGGGTACCGCAAGAACATATCAAGGAAGTCTATCCCCTCAAACGGCGGAAGCCTAAACACACGCAACAAAATATTCCAAACACGCCCTCTTTATAAGGGAAAACTGAATATCATTAAAAAAGTGTGCAGGTCCGCTACCGTAAACACCTAATAAGTATGAAGAAAGATATTATACAAATTCCAGAGAATATCAGATATATGTCTCAGGCTGCTCAAATATTACAGAATAGACTGCCCTTCAAGGGAAAATATATTCTTGATAAATCGTTAACAGGTTGTGGTGGAACGGAGTTCTTTATAAACTCCGGCCGCCCTCTCGTTCTGATTTCTCCAAGAACGGGAGTACTCTTGAATAAGAAATCACAACATCCGAAATGCCACTTATTCCGTAACTTGATAAAAAAGGATGTAACGCAATTAAAGGATGATCTAAGATTATATCTTGACAAATGTAGAAGTGGAATATTCGGTCATTCTAAAACACCAATAATATTCGTTACCCTTGATTCAGCTAAATATGTCATTGAGGAGCTTAAATTCAGGGATATAATTGACAATTTCCTTTTCCTTACCGATGAATTTCAATGCCTGATAAGCGATGCTGCATTCAAAGGTAAGGTAGATTTGGAATTTCTGAGTATGCTTGATGCTGAAGCAAAGAATATATGCTATATGTCGGCGACACCTATTGATGACACCTATCTGAGTGCGTTGCCGGAATTTCAGGATGTGGATTATTACAAACTTGAATGGCATCCGAGCGTAATAGTAGAACCAACCGTCAAGGAGATAATGATGAAAAAGGGTGAATCGGCTCAATCCATAGTCACAAAAATAATCTCAGGCTATCGTAAGGATGGATTCTTTGCACGGAAGATTGTAAACGGAGTCACGTGTGAAGCGAAAGAAAGTGTATTCTTTATCAATGAGGTTAAGACAATTCTTCAGATAATTAAAGATAATAGTTTATTGCCAGATGAAGTTACGGTCTTAATATCGTCAAGTAATAAATATGCTGACAGGCTGGCTAAAATGGGGTATAAGATCGAGAATCAATCCGCCGACAGAGATAACCCTAAAAATACAGCCTTCACTTTTTGCAGTAAGGCAAGTTTTGAGGGAAGAGATTTCTATAGCTATTCGGCCTTTACATATATCTTCCTTGACGGGACAAAGGATTGGGAGGTCCATGACACCGCTATCGAGATTCCCCAGATGTTAGGTAGACAGCGATTGGACGATAATCCTTTCAAATATAATGCCTTAATATATTATAGGACCAAACCGGTTGTGCAGGGGAAAGTGGAGTATATGAAAGCCATTGAGGATAAACTTAAAGAATCCCGGACACTTGTGGATAGTTTTAACAACGGCGATGAGTGTCTAAGGAAATCATTGGTTAATATGGTAAAGAATCGGGATCCAAACAATCAATATCTTACCAATTATCTTGATGTGATTGATGATGTGAATGGGAATTACGGGCTCCAAACAAATCTTCTTGTGGCGGTAGCAGAACATAACCTGGCCTGTAATAAAGCACATTTCTACAGCAATCCGCTATTTCTTACAACAGCCATACACAATCAGATGGCGACCTATAATGCAAAAACTAATGAATTGCGCAACTTCGAGAAAAATTTTAATCATTCAGACTCATTTAAGAATCGAATGGAACTCTACAGCACTTTCCTGACAAACAATCCTAACTACATGCAAGTGTTGTTATGCAACCCCTTCATTGAACCGAAATACCATAAATACTATGACTTATTAGGACCGGCTGAACTATACCGGCTTAATTATGATGAACAGGCAATCGAGAGGGAATTATACAATAGGGAAATAATTCTGCAATGTCAAGCTTACTTTGAACGCGGTCGGCTATATACCGCCGGTGAAGTCAAATCAGCACTCCAATCCATTTACGACAATCTTGGATATAAAAAGACGGCGACAGCAAACCAACTCTTGGATTATATCAGAGTTGAGATTGTCCAGCGAACCATGCCTGACGGATCACGCCCACGCTTGTTTGAGATACTATAATACCTTGCTACCCCCTTTGACACGGATATCAATAAAAATTGACATTGGGTAACAATGCTATCTATCAGTCATTAAAAGAGTTGACACCTTGATACCACTAATTCGAAATTTCAAAAAATCAGTCTAATACTACATTTTACAGCAACTCTCCAGGGCTATACTAAAAATTGTCAAACGATATTACCCTAGAGGATTCTGTATTTTACAAAGCATCATAACAAGAACTATTGCACATGCCCCTAAAAATGTGATGAGATTGTAGATGCTATCGGATAACATAAAGTGCCATTTTACATATGTCCAGCGCCATTTCCGCCTCTGGTAAGAAGATATGGGAGTGCTACTTTTTTTCTTTTCTTCTTTTATCGTTGCCCAGTCAAAATCTGTAGTGGAATGGTTAAGACTGCTATTCTTGATTATTTGGGCATATTGGCTATTGAAATTCATAAGCACTTCATAGGTTTCCGGTTTATCCTTTGAAGTGTAGATTCTGATTTTCTTTTCGAGATTTGCCAATTCCAAGGCACATCTATGATATTCAGCAGCCTTAGCATCATACTTTAGTTGAGAGATGATCAAGGAGAGCACAAGCACGAATGCCGAAAGACATACAGTCAGAACCGTAATAGGTTTATCATCAAGCTTTAGGGATGGAATAAACACAAGCAGATTAATCACAATGATTTCCAAAGAAAGCATAGCCACACACAATGTAGAGGCATTGTGACATCGTTGCATCCTTCGTGAGGCTTCAAATCGTGCAGCTGCCGTTCGCCAGCATCGTTGAGCCATGTTTTGTAAACTTTCTCTATCCATGATATATTAAAAAGAAGAAGGAAGGGGATAAAATTTGTCACGGAGCAAATCCGCAAATGCGGCCGACATCTTCCGATGCGATTAAGTTTTACCAACATTGGTTTTTACACCAATCCTACATTAAATGTAGCCACCCCTTCCTTCTATGATATTTCTCCAACGCTTATTACACTTGATTTTATAAATGATTGAATCAAAATCTTGAACCGTCTGTCAACTTCTTTATCAGACAAATCGGTAAACTCTGAACCCTTCAGATGCCCGAACTTTTTTAAGTATCCTAACTTTTCTCCTCGTTCGGTAACCTTGTCAAAGTCTATCAAAATCGATCGGCCCATATTCTCGCGGAGATCATAGTAGGTACGAACAATAGAATTCACCTCCAGGATGGAATAGAGTTCTTTACCTAATGATTTCCTGATAAGCCTATCCAATTGATACAGAATCTTTAAGTCGTTCATCTGCTGGAAATAGGCAATCCAACCATAATTATGATTATTAACCTTGAATCCTGAGATAAGGAAATTCAGATCAGTCTTGGCAAAGTCAAGAAACTCTTCATCATTCTTTATATAGCGCGGTCGAGAGACTGAATCCTCATACTGACTCTTTATCTGATAACATCTTCTTACAAGCCTGTCGGCAAACCGATTCTTATTAGATTCTTTGATTGAAAATATTTCGCCATCAATCTTATAGCCAATAAATTCGAATTCGTCTCCACCGATCACACCGGTCTTGGTCTTCTTTGGCGACAATGACAAACCGAGATTATGATCTGTAATGGCTGAAATTAAGATTCCTTCAAAATCACGGTTTTCAGTGTCCGCAATCAATATATCGTCCACATATCTTAAAAACAACGCCTTCTCAAAGGTGTTGCTGATTTGCTTATGAGCACCGTCGAAATAGATTTCAGCGAGAATATTGGATATGGACAGACCTTGAGGTACACCAAGTATATTAATATCGTTTCCAGGTTTCTCACTGCAATTGAGTGTAGGCACAGTAATTGCGTTAAGCACAAGCTTTAACGCCACGGCATCAATTCTACCTGCCAGATATTTTGTCAGTACTGAATGGTTTATATTATCGTAGAAAGCCGATATATCAGCCTTGTAAAAATAAACCTTATGTCTCTCTCCCGCCTTTTCATCTAAGAATTTAGCTAATCTAAATATATACCGGTTGGGAGTTTCTCTTACTATGCCAAGCGTATCGCTCAAATATCCGTTCAGAAGTGAGAGAACAAATCTATCTCTAACATTCGGGATAGACAACACACGAGGGTACTTCCCGCGCCCTTTCAGAATCAACTTTTCAGCATAAGGCGAGAACTTATATTCACCACTGATGCATTTTTCGCGAATCCAATCCTTCTCTTTCTCGAACGTGTCTCGATATTTAGTTGGTGAAATATGATCCCTTCCACCACCCTTCTTGGGCAGTATCTTCTCATCGTAAAACGACATGAAATCAATCGAATCGATATATTCAGGAAAGGACCTCATCATAATACCTTATTAACGTCTTCTGTGCATTGCTTATTATTGGCAATCACCCAATTTATTATTGGATTTAGGGATCCTACAATATTTCTATTTATTTTTAATGGAAATATGTATTCGTGTTGGCAAATTCGAGATTAAACATTATATTTGCGGCAATGATTAACAAGCGTTTTTCAGGCACGTTGATGTGATTTTGTGTACCTAATTTGTGTACTTGAATAAAGAACAAGGATATATCGCGCTGATTTTAAGGGACGTAGAGGTCGGGCGTTCGAGTCGCCTCACCCCGACTTTTTGAAAAAAAGAGAATCAGCCAAAAGCTGGTTCTCTTTTTTCTTTATATCAGATAGTGAAGCTACTTGCTATACATTGGAGGAATTCACTATGATTTATGACAAATAAGATATAGAAGGGGGCTGGCCCCCTTCTTTTTATTCGGGGATGAATCGCAGGGTGTAAGTCAACTGATCTGCTCCCTGATAGTTTCCTGGGTAAGGCACTTCGTATTTGGGAAGGCATTTGTCGGAAAAACAACTGCTGTTGCCAATTCCGCGCACCCAATAATCGAAATGCATGAAGGTCTCGTCGTGCCTTTTCAGTTCATCCCAATGCTGACGGGCGTAATGTGTGCTTAAGTTCCAATCCAAGTCATTATAATGGCTGGCAGAGAAGCTGACAGGACCTTGTGTCTTGACATGAAGTTTCTGACCTGTCGTGCGATTGTAGAGTGTAAGATCACGCAGGTCCTGACGATCACCATAGCTCTGCGGATGAACGTTCTCGTCAATCATTCCGTCAATTGTGGTGCTGTATCGACCCAGATATGATCCTGTCTTGCGGTCTGCATAGTTTGACCACGGACCGCGCGCATAGTATTCTATATCTTCAAATCCGGGAGCTAAAGTCCATCCCATGCCGAGACGGCGCAATCCACGGCGCTGCGGCTCAAAAGTGGCTTTTACATCCATCATACCGTTGGGATAAATTGTATAATCAACGGTGTAATTGCTTTTCCAACCCTCAGCTTTCATTGAAGATGTTACTTTGTCACCTTCAAGCGTGGGAGCTTTTATCAGTGAATGCGATTCGATTCCCGTGGCGGCATAGTCATATTTACCGTCGCCCTGGCGATTGCATCCGTCTGCACCCTCGCCGTCACCCTGAGCTCCGTCGCTATCATTGTCGATACGTCTGAAATCGTTATATTCAGGTGATGCCGCCAAGAGTTCGTTGCCTTTATATTTATAACTTTTCAGCATGCCGTTCTCATCAAATTCGATAATGAAATTATGACCATAGACACGGTTGCCATCTACGGTAATGTCTCCGGATGCTACAACTTCTTCAAATCGCGGACGCTTGGTAAGTATGAATTGCTCGTCGGCCAAAGCATATCCGGCATCTGCCCACGGAGTGGATTCTTTAAGCAAAAGTTCGGTTATCAATGAGTATTCAGCGTTGTCATCAAGCTTTAAATCAAGAGGAATTTTAACCTCTTTGACAGACAATGCCGGAACAGAAGGAAGCGCCAGCTCTCCTGTCTCCACAACTTTGCCATCTTTCAGAAGACGGTATCCTAATTTGAAGAGATCGGAAAGGTCGGTGTGCGGATACTTGTTGCGGATAGTCAGCACACCGGTATTTTTGTCAAATGTATTAAAATCAACGTGCTGGTAGACCTTCTTCACCTCTGTCAGTTTAGCGGTCCAAGCCCTGTCAGGAGTTATGATTCCATTGTTAAGATAATTGCCCTGGAATCCGTTGCGGTTGCCGGGATTAGCCTGCTGTGAAGGGTCATAATCATATCCTCCGGTCCACGCATGGAAACCTCGGTCTGAAATCACTTTCTCATCCTTAATGCTCTTAGGATCATATACAGCCTGGTCAACCCAATCCCATATACAAGCTCCTATTGTGCCGTCGCTATTCTCTATTTCCGCCCAGTAATCGCTGAGATTTCCTACCGCCTGTCCCATGGCATGGGCATACTCGCATATAAAAAACGGTAATTCTTTGTGGCCGTTTTTCATCTGTTTAACAGCCTCGACAGAGGGATACATCCATGACAGCATATCGGTGGAATTGACATCCTCCGAGTTTTCATGACAATGAATAGGACGCGGATCTAATTTCCGCACCTCTCTTGCACAGGCCTCCATATTCGCTCCCCGTCCGTTCTCGTTGCCGAGCGACCAGAATATCACACTTGGATGATTGCGGTCGCGAAGCACCATGCGAACATCCCTGTCTACGAATGCGCCGGTCCACGCCGAGTCGCGCGTCAGCCCCTGATTGCCGTGACATTCAAGGTCTGCCTCATCCATCACATAAAGACCATAGGCATCCGCAAGGGCATAC
Source organism: Muribaculaceae bacterium (assembly GCA_029071345.1). Lineage (GTDB taxonomy): Bacteria > Bacteroidota > Bacteroidia > Bacteroidales > Muribaculaceae > Lepagella. The sequence continues at coordinate 57,018 of JAIEAO010000002.1, forward strand.
ATCTTCGGGTCGCGCGGATAATGGCTCGTGCGCATTGTGTTCAGGTTGGCCTGTTTCATCAAGGATATATCCTTTTTCATTGTCGCGACATCTACATACCGGCCAAACACAGGATGCGTATCATGGATGTTGGCACCCTTGAAGAACACACGTTTGCCATTGATGGTCACATATCTTTTCCCCGGCTCATTGTGATAGCCGATATTGCGGAAGCCATATTTGGTGTTGAACACCATCTCCTCCTTGCCGTTCTTATCGAGCTGACTGATATTGACATTGTAAAGATATGGATTCTCAGTATTCCATGGGATTAATCCTTTCAAGACATCCGTTGAAAGAGCGACAGTTTGATCCTTACCGTTTAATTTTACAGTCTGCTTTGAGGATGCCACCGTTTTTCCATCATTATCCTTCAAGGCGATGCAGAAAGTCTTCACGCCCTTCTCTTTGTCACGGTTGTCAATATCAAGCACCACATTCAACCGTCCGGAAGCTGCATCCTCACTCTGATTGTCAGTGAAAATATAATGATCACGGATAAACGTTTTAGGCACAGATTTCAGGTAGACATCGCGGTGAATGCCGCTCATGCGCCACATATCCTGACCTTCGAGGTAAGACCCGTCGGTCCATCTGTAACAGCGTACGGCAAGTTGGTTTTCCCCTTTACGCACCAATTTCGTAATGTCAAACTCCGCATCATTGTTCGAGCCTTGCGAATATCCGGCAAACTTACCGTTGACCCACACGGCAATACCACTATAGGCGCCGTTAAAATGAAGGAAGACGCGGTCTTTGTCCCAGCCTGCCGGCAAGTTGAAAGAGCGGCGGTAGAATCCCGTTGCATTGTGGTCCGTAACGCCATGCTCCTCATATCCGTGGCGGGCAAACGGAGGTTCATTATGAAAAGGATAATCAGTGTTGACATAAGCCGGCATATTATATTTACCCGCCATCTCCCAACTCATCGGCACCTTAATTTCATCCCAGCCGCTATCATCGATATCTGTTTGCTGCCATTCTGAAGGAGCGGGTCCCTGCGGAGTTCCCGCAACCCACTTGAACTTCCATGTGCCGTTCAGGTCTAAATAATTCGCATTCGAGGGAAGGAGCCAGGGAGAATTATAAAAATTATCTCTGACCATTGCATTTGTCGAAGAATACGGAATAAAGGTCGCATGCCCCTTTTCCTTGTTGATCCCGACAACATTTTGATCCGAAATCCAGCTGATATCAAATTCATTTTTAGAAGACGGGCCGGTTCCGCGGTTTGTATCTGATTTAGCCTGACCGGAAGCTGAGATCGAGAGCAAAATCAAAAGTGAGAAAAATCCTTTTTTCATGATATATTTATATTTTTAACAAAATTAACCCATCCGCACTCCTGCAATGTATCCATCTCAGACAATAGTGTCTCCGGCAGGAGTATAATTGAATCATCTTTTGATTTTCTTAGCCGAGCCCATGGGGATATAGATGAATTCAATTCCTTTGCCGTTTTTCGGGTCGAGGTTGCGTGTGTAGCGCATTGTCTCCGGGCTGTCCCAATGCTCGAACACGCCAAGACTTTCCACAGGTTTCCCTCCCTGCTTATACTTCACTCCTGAGGGAGCGTTCTGCGGGTCGGCCATCTCGATGAGATAGTCGCTTGCGTTGTTGCGCACGAGTATGCGCGGCACGTTGTAGAAATCAGGTTCGGTATTGTTGAGGCTCTGTGCATAGAGGAGGTCAAGACCTACCGATTCGAGAGCTACCTCATCGAGCGAGGCGAGGAAACATGCCGGCCATTCAGGATTCTCATACTCGTCAACTTTATTGTAGAAGGGTGCGTTGGGGAAGTGAATCGGGTAAGTGCCATGTTTACGACCGCTGTAAAGACCATCGAGCACATATAGAATGGTCTTCGCTCCAAGGTTGGGCGAAGCATTGAGGTCGACAAGAGGAGAATATGCGTGAGGCTTACCATCCTGTTGCGTGTTGAGGAAGTGGTGCATCTCCCATGGAGCGCGCACACTGCCGGCATGATTCTTGGCAGTCATGGTCACAGCTGTCTGTCCCTCATCGCCCATCTCCATATAGTTGTAGGGATAGCTGTGGAGCTTGAGCATAGCCAGATTCACAATATAATCAGCATCGAAGATCTGCTTCGGAATGAGTTTTGCCCCACTGAACTGCCCGTGTGAAAACTCCACTCCCTCTACCCATTCAGGTTTCTGGAGAAGTGAATAATCGCCTGTCTTGGGATTTACAGGCTGATAATCTCTGATGCCGGGATCATCCTGCACAAACTTCACGTCGGGATACTCTCCCCATATGATATTAAGGATTTCAGCAGCTATAGGACGGCGTCCGTCGTAAATGATTATATCTTTAGGATCAACACCTGCACCTTTCACAAGCTGCTCAACCATAGCAAGGATCATCTGAGGTGCGGTGTCGCTCATATTGCTCGCTTTCTCTCGTGCCTTTGCATTGTTGAGGTTAACTTTCACGGCCACTACCTGTCCCGGTCGGTAGCCCCCCTTTCCATTGTTATGATACTCGAAAATTTTCTTCCAGGCATCTTTGTCGTTCTTAGCGCCGGTGAGTTTGCATATTGTTGCCGACACCATTTCGCGAACCTTGTCAATATCAGTATTCTCCGGTAGAAACCACTGGTCTTCTTCAAGCTGCCAGCGACCTTTCCATTTACAGGCTTCAGGATAACGAGACATTACCACACGTCCGGGATATATCCCTTTTGCTATACCTACAGGCCGATTGCTTACACCGGGTTGCCATGTGAATTCAGGAATGAGTGTTTCATTGATGGGTTCGGCATCAGGATATTTCTCTTTATTCCAAGTGCCTTGAGCTACCATCAGTCCGCATTGAAGCATTAGTAATGCCCCTAAGCCTATTTTGTTCATATTGATAGATCTTAAATTAGTTTATATGAAAGTGAGATACCAACCCCGGATGAATCATTATCCGGAGTTGGTATCTTATCTGTTGATTTGAATCATATCCACGTCGTCGAAAACCATTTCCGGACGTCCATCCGGTTGCTCCACATTGAAAGTGAGTCTGTCGAGGGTGAGATTCCTGACATGACGGGCCCAAAGACCATAGGCAGGCTGAATCTCAAGATCCCGGATGTTGAAATGTCCAACTCCGATTTCGGGACATTTAAGAAGAGCATGTTCCTCCGGATGTCCCCCTTTAGCGGTGAAATTGATATCTGTGAGCTTCACATTCTCTATATATCCTGTAGAGCGTCCGTCAGGAAGAGTGAAATCTAATCCACCCTCCACCTGTTCGTTATCCGGGAGTTTGAATCCTGCAATGATAGGGGCTGATTCAGGTTGCTTCCCATCGTAGGGGCGCCAACGGTTTTTCGAGCCATCGGAACCGGCATAGATTTCAGTGCTGTCGAAGTGGCGCAGATCAATGTCTTCCACCCGGCCGATATTGATATTCCTCACGAGCATCTCATCGCGAGTACGTCCGTTTTCATGATATTTGTATCTTTTCACATCTCCACCGATCACACGGCCACGGTTTGATATTGAGAGAAATATCGGAGTGCGAGTGCGTTTCATGATGGAGCGGTGATGAAGCGGACCGGTCTTGCCACTGTTGAGTGAGATACGGGCCACGGTGCCACCATCGTTGCTTGAGATACTGAATCCTGCTTTATTGGTGCCGAGCACATAGATATTGTCTACCCATATGTCGGTAATGTCATCGGCTGTCTCTGATCCGATCTGGAAAAGATTGCAGTTGGTGTCGCCCACGATGTTCCTTACGTATGCGTTACTTCCGGGACGCGTGAATCCTAATGCACAGTCAGAGCCAAATTTTATGATATCATCACCGCATCTGCGGCAATAGATATTGCAGACGTAGACATCGTTACACTCCATGAAATCAAACATGTCGCGCGCGCGGTCGAGACTCAACCGGCAGCAGTTGATGTCATGAACGTTGATATTATCGCAACCTGTAGCGAGAATCACGAAGTGACCACCTTGATCCACATCAAGCATATTTTCTACCGGCTTGAGATCAAGATTGCCGTTTGCATCCAGATATGCCGGACCATCGGAGATTTCGTCATACCACATATCTTCCGGACAATTCTCACCACCCACCTCAATATCCTTACATAATTTGAAGGCCATCGTCTTGTCGGCACGGAATCCATCGGGTTGCCGCATGACACCGTTGCCGGAATCAATCACACCATCACCGGTGATGCGTCCACTGCCGTATATGTGTATATCCTCCTGACGGTTGGCGTAGAACATAGCGTTGCGGAAGAAAGAGTGACCCACATCCTGCTTTACCATATAGCATCCGAATGGGTCATAAACGGAATCATCAAATGAGCCGAAACCGGCTTCGTGATTATAATCTGCAAACCATGTGGGTTCGTGTTCATCAAGTCCTGAAATGGCTTTCAGGGTGGCATCTTTCTCAACATGAAGCCACACATGGCTCAGAAGATGAACTGTGCGCAGATTGAATATGCCGTCCTTGAAGTCAATTACACCTCCTCCGTTGGCATTCAGCTGCCGGATAGCCTGATTAAGCGCTTCGGTGTCGTCTGTTGATCCATCACCTTTAAGGCCAAGTACGCGTGCATCGTAGTGTTTGCGTGATATAGCCTTGAAAGGCTTGAATTCACTGTTGGCAGTAAATGATTGATGAGGATCGTGGACCTTATACAATTCACCCTGCACTGAATCGGGAAGGATAGGCGTAGACATTGACCAAGTGGCCTTCACCGGGCTCTTGATGTTTTTCACACCTTTGAAGAGCAGGCGTATATCGGAGCCATTGTCAGGTCGAAGGTCGAGATCATAGAGTTTTATCCGGTAGTAACCATTCTGCTGAGTTGCATCAATCTTTCCTTTGCCCACTTTGGTGCGGGGAGAGAGCGAACCCTGGCGTCCGATTGACTGTGAGGAGAGTTGCTCCACCGGCACATCTCCGCGGCCTATGACATTGACAGTGACATCTGAAAGACAATCTTTGCCCCAGCTTTTGGGAATAAAGAGTGTGATACTGTCAAGGATGCCTCGTTCGGGTGCGTAAAAATCAAGAGCGGTCACAGTCGCCCTGCTATCGAGTGGGGCAACTGTGACTATTTGAGATTGCGCTGTCTGAAGAGCACACACTGACAACAGACTTAGCAAAATTGATTTTAGCATCATTAGTCCATCTTCTGTATAAGAGATTCGAGGGCTGCAATCTTACTGTCGAGACCGAAGAGGCGGTCGGTGGCATACCAAGTGTCAAACACTCCATGCTGAGAGCTATGGAGAGCCTTCTGTGCATTCTTGAGTTGGCGATGGGAGTCAATGAGGTGTTGTTTACGGTCGCCGTCTCCCTTATATGCTTTGAGGAAATGGTCGACGCTGTTGGAGAGAGCCGCCATATAATGAGCATAGCCCGCGAGGTTATCGTAGAAGAAGTGCTGTTTATCTTTGGGCACCCGTTTCATCATCTCATCACAACGTGCAGCCACAGCCTGAAAGCGAGGGCTGCTCAGCTCCATCCCTGCGATAATCTCATCGACATGGTTATCTGTAGTCAGACGGAAAGAGCGACCTTTCACTCGTTCGAAGCCAATGTCGGAGAGAGGATTCTGTCGGAATTTATCAAATTGAGGTATGACTTGGTTGAACACCTGGGCATGACGGAGATCCTGGAAGATAAACTGGCGATCCATACCCGGGAATTCAGAGGGACGTTGCAACCAATAGGCTTTGTAATAATCGCGGTAGAGATCGGCGATATCGGCTGCAAGTTCTTCTCCATAATATTGAGCGCAGAAATCATTGAGGAATTTATCGGTGTCATACGATGCCATATCCCACATCATCTTTGCATTGGCCGACATCTCCATTACGAATTCACGGATGTTGCCCGCGTTGACAACACTGAATTTAAGCGGACTGCGGGAAGCGACATAACGATAGTTCTGCTCCATCTTCCAAGGACTCTCGGCAGGAGCCAAGTGGGCACCTGTAGATGTGAACTGGAGGTTCATATAGTAGCCAAGTTGCATAGGCTTTGAGAAGTCATAGTTCACGAGGTCGTCATAGGGATAATGGTCGCGACGTCCTGCCACAAATGTCCAGAGCATATTTGAAGCGGCCGGTGGCTGGAGATAACCTTTTGCGAGAAGATCGGAAAGCTCATCGTAGAAAGTCATACGCACAAACGGATCGGGATCGCCGGTGGCTTCCTTGATCATATCATACTGAATGCGCACCATCTTGTTGATGACCTCGGCACGTTCCTTATCAGTCTTGGGGGCATCAGCAAATACGCTCCAGAAAGGTTCATCTCTGCGACCACGGAATGCTATCTGCCAAAGATTCTCCTGATCGTTTTGCATGATGGTCTCCACGTTGTAAGCCCAGAACTCCTTCATGGCTTCTTCGTTTGAAAGCAGAAGCTCGGGAGCCTTTATGCCTCTCACCTTTTCCCAGTATTTCTCCCAGTTTGCAAAACTGTTGTTGAGCCCGACCATGTGATGAGATGTAAGCACGAGTCCGTATTTCTTAAGCAACTCCGCGTTGTGGCTCATCTTATGGTCAGGATAGGTGATAGTGGGACCATATTCCACTGTGTTGAGTTTCAGACGGAGCATAGCCTCATGCCAAAGCTCATCATTCTGCCATGTTTTTTCTCTCCAAGGGTCAACGAGATCCTCGTCATTGGGGAACCATGCGCGGAATCTTACCTGTGGCGACTTCACAAAGTTGTCGTAATCGGCTGCCACCTCAACTGCAGGAGTGTATTCCGGTTTCCAGTCGCAGAAATACCAGAGAGGAGGAACCCCGAGGAAATCTTCCGAAAAAGTATATACGGCATAAATCGCTCCACGCATATCTTTACCGAGAAGATATATGTTGCGGTTCTTCTCATCAGTATAGAGACGATGAGATTCGAAATCATCAAGAGGTTTCAGGGTGAGGCTCCCGATATTTTTTGCGTCAGCAGCATCGAGAGCAATTATGTTGATGATTTTGCCGTCATTGGCCATGACGGAGTCAACATCGGGAATCCATCGCATAACTTTGCCGAAGTCTCTTGCAAGCGACTTTGCTGCCAGCGTCAATGGTTCGGGGGTTCCCGATGGTGTTACAATTTTGAAGTTCCCAGGCTTCAGGATGAGTGCTGAAGCCACAGCAGCCTGCGACAAACCAGCGGCCACAATTAAAAGAGTGCCTATGTATCGTTTCATTATAATGCTTTTACAACAAAATTACTAAATCCGGATATTAAGATTGTATATTATTTCGCCAAATATATATCGAAAGGTAACCGTCAGTACACTTTTTCAGTTATCGAATCGGTGATGGCGGGGAAGCATACATAATAGTCGCAATAGACAACATCTATTTGCCTTAAATAAACTTATTTTGAACACGCTAATTATACACCCTGCTACAGATTCGTTCGGACATCTGCATGGAGGGTCTAACCCAATAATTCATGAAAAAACCATTTTGTTTTTTTACAGCCTGCATGATGGTGGCCTCGTCGTTCGCGCAGGTAGAATTAACTTCACGAGCCGGACATGACGGCAACTACGACTGGCAGATGACGAGATGCGGCGATATCTCCGAAGGGGGTGAAAACATCTCTATGCCCGGTTTTAAGAGCGACAAGGGGCTCGACGCCATTGTGCCGGGAACGGTACTGACCTCTCTCGTCAACGCGGGAGTATATCCTGACCCATATTTTGGAATGAACAATAAGATCAGCGAGGATAAGATTCCGGATATTTCTAAAGCAGGTCGCGACTTCTACACCTACTGGTGGCGCACCGAATTCGATATACCCGAGGATATGAAAGGTAAGACGATCTGGCTCGAGCCTCAGGGTGTCAACTACCGGGCCGAAGTCTGGGTCAACGGAAGATTGGTCGATACGATGAACGGGATGTTCAAGGGCAACTACATAGATATTACCGATTACGTCAGCTCCCACGGACCGAATGGACTTGCCTTCAAAGTCCTGCCTGTGGATATGCCGGGGTCTGTCAAACCAAAGGATTGGGGAGCAAAGGGGGAATTCCATAACGGCGGCGATGGCAATATCGGAGCCAATGTCACGCAACTTATGACGGTGGGATGGGATTTCACTTATTATGACGGCATCCGCGACCGCAACACAGGAATATGGCGCCCTGTCACACTCCGCGCCACAGGACCTGTAGCTTTACGACATCCTTTCGTCAAGACCGATCTTCAGCATCCATTCACAGCAGCAAAGGAAACTGTAAGCGTTGAGGTCTATAATCCTTCAAAGCAGAATCGTCTTGTCACCTACAAGGTGAAGGGAAAGATCACGCCGGGTGACATCTCATTCGAAAAGGATGTGACTCTCGACCGTGGACAGCATAAAGAAGTGGTGTTCTCCCCCGATGAATTCCCCCAACTTGTAATTGATAATCCAAAGCTATGGTGGCCTAAGAATAAAGGTGAGCAGAATCTTTATACTCTCGATATCGAAGTTGTGGATAAGGATGGTAATGTATCAGACTCCACTTCAACAGAGTTCGGTATACGCCATGTTGAGACTGTGCGTGACACTCCGGATCACAGCAAGCTTTTTGTAGTTAATGGTGTTCCCATGTTCATCCGGGGAACCAACTGGATTCCGGAAGCTATGCTCCGCACCGATGACAAGCGTATGGAAGCGGAACTCGCATACACTGCGCAGACCGGTATCAATCTGCTCCGCTTGTGGGGCGGTGGCATAGCCGAGACAGATAAATTCTATGAATTGTGTGATAAATATGGAATCCTTGTGTGGCAGGAATTCTGGATGACGGGCGATACTCGCCATCCTCAGGATGAGGCTCTCTATCTGGCAAACCTTGAGTCGACCCTCAAGCGCATCCGTAATCATCCATCAATTGCGTTCTATGTGTCGAGCAATGAGAGCACCGAAGTCTCGGGAGCAAAAGAACTGATGGAAAGACTTGACGGCACGCGCCCTTACCAGATGCAGAGTGAGTGTGACGGCGTACATGACGGTTCCCCCTACAAACAGGTCAACCCTATGCAGCATTACACGAACACCGCTTCCGACCGCGGTTCACGCGTAGACGGCTTTAACCCGGAATACGGTGCGCCGACTTTGCCGGTAGTGGAAAGCCTGCGCCGCATGATGCCTGAAAAAGACCTGTGGCCTATCAATAAGGACACGTGGAACTATCTCGACGGCAACGGATTTCATCTGATGACGAAGCTCTATAATGATATGACACTCCAGTATGGCGACTGCGACAATATTGAGCAATATGCCAAGCAGGGGCAACTTGTAGGAGCCATGAACTCCAAGAGTATCTGGGAAGTGTGGAACCGAAATAAACTCAATTACGGCGACCGCTTCTGTTCGGGTCTTCTCTTCTGGTATCACAATAATCCCAATCCACAGGTCTGTGCACGTCAATGGGATTACTATCTTGAGCCTACCGCCTCACTCTATCACACCGCCAATGCGCTCGAACCTCTCCATATTCAGTATGACTATCTAACCAACACCGTGAGCGTAATCAACGACAGGCTTGAACCCGCCGACAACCTTACCGCAACAGCTACGCTCTATGATCTCAACAGCAAGCGCATCGATAGCCGGACGGTAAAGACCTCTGTACCTGCCGATGGCGTGGCGGAAGATATAATGACAATCGGGATTCCTGAGAGTATCACTCCCGTACAGTTTATCTCACTTGAATTGACCGATGCGAAAGAAAATGTGCTGAGCCGCAACTTTTATTGGCGGTCCAGCAACGAGTTTGAAGGGCCGTGGACATTGACCGGCCCGACTACCGCCGGATTCCAGTCACTGAGAGATATGCCTGCGACGAGGGTGAAAGCATCCAAGAAGAAGATTGCCGACGACAAATATCTGGTCACACTGAGCAACAGGGGCAAGAACATAGCATTTTTCTTGCAGTTGCAGTTGCGCGATAAGCAGGGGCAACCAATCAACCGTACGATCTACACCGATAATTTCCTTTCTCTACTTCCAGGGGAGAAACGCGATATCGTGATCACCGTTCCCTCCGGATCGGCTCCCGACACTATAATGCTCGATGGCTGGAACATTTCTTCAGTTAATCTATGAATCCCCTAACATGAACTGACTTAATAACGGAGAAAGCATTACAATACTCACATTAAAGTAGAATATAATTTAAAGTAAAATATAATATTATGAAGAAAGCTTTTATTCTCTTAGGATTAGCTCATATAAGCGTTACGGCATTCGGTGCCGATTTCACGCTCAACGAACTGTCCAAACAGGCTGGCACAACTAAGCCGGTCACCTCCATAGTGCAAAACGCCATTGATAAATGTGCCAAGTCAGGAGGTGGCACCGTGACCATTCCGTCAGGGGAATATGTGACAGGTGCGCTCGCACTCAAGGACGGCGTGGAGCTTCACCTCAGCGGTGGCACTGTGCTTAAAGGTTCCACCAATCATCCTGAAGATTATTCCGCCGGACGCGGCGTAATCACCGGAAAGAATGTCAAGGGGTGTTCCGTCACCGGTTGCGGTGTTATCGACGGTCAGGGGTGGCACGAAAATTTTCAGCGCTACGGTAATAATCAGGGCAACCGTCCGCATGCCATCTTTTTTGAGGATTGCACCGATGTCACCGTAAAGGACGTTTATGTGCGCAATGCGGCATGGTGGTCGTTCCGCCTTTTCCGTTGCGATGGAGTCACCATTGACAATGTGAAGGTCTACAGTCACTCGATCGTGAACAACGACGGCATCGATGTCGATGCCCGCAACGTTACCATCTCCAACTGCCGCATCGACTCTGACGACGACGGTATCTGCCTTAAGAGCGACGATCCCAATTTCATGCCTGAAAACATCACTATCACAAACTGTATCATCGGCTCCAATTGCAATCCTATAAAGCTCGGGACTTCAAGCTATTGCGGTTTTCGCGACATTGTTGTCTCCAACTGTGTGATACATCGCCCCGCTGAGAGCAATGTCTGGGATTGGTCGAAGGAATATCCCGGTGTCAACAAAGGAGAGCTCACCGGTCTGGCAGGTATTGCCATAGAGAGTGTGGATGGAGGGGCGATTGAGAATGTGCATTTCTCAAATATCTCGATGACGGGTATCATTACTCCGATTTTCATCTGCCTTAACGGGCGTCACGGTGTAGGTTCGATCCGCAATGTTACTGTTGAAGGTGTCACAGCTAAGGCACTCGGTCAGATTCCTTCTCTCATCAGTGGTGTTCCCGGTGGTATTATCGATGGTGTCACCCTGCGCGACATCTGGGTTGAACACCGTGGAGGTGCCGGACAGGAAATAGCCGATGCCAAACTTAAGGAAAACCTCAACGGGTATCCCGAGAACCGTATGTATGGAAACACCAATCCTGCCAATGGTCTTTATGTGCGCCATGCGAAAAACGTAGTAATCGATAACTACCGTATCTCTCTTCTCAATGAGGACGCGCGGCCTGCTGTGATGATGGAAGATGTCGAGAATGCCGAAATCGGCAATATCACTACTACGGATCCGAATCACGACAAACCTCTTCTCCGCCTTGTGGACTGTCGCGATTTCTTTATCAGAAACAGCGGTTTCATTCAGAAGCTCACCAACCCGGTCAAGACCGAAGGCTCAACTTCCGGCATCATCTGCGAATTCAATAATTAAGCAGTTCTAATATATTTAAACTTGAAAGGGGCGTTTCCGAACCACGGAACGCCCCTTTTTCTAAAGAGACATCATTATAATGATGTCTCTTGATGTTTGTAAATCAAGGCTTCGACTCATGAAAAATGACAGAGCCTCAGATCAATCAGAATGCTTCTATCGAGAAGTGATATTTTGAATCCCTGTTGAAGTAACCGGCCTCATATTCAGTATTTCTAACCATTATGGAATGCTGAAGATTATCAGGATCGGTTCCCCAGTGCAGTATATAGCCGTCTGCATTCTTTACAGGATTCCATTTGAAACTGATCCTGCGCGGATCATCCTGATTTCTTGTCACTTCAAAGGCTGTGACATCATCAAGCTTTCCGCGTGTATCCTTGCCGAATACCCGTAGATCCATAATGGAAAATTTGCATGGGAGATCAGCCATATTGGTTATCCTGACAAATCTTCCGCGAACAGGGGTGTCTGAAAGAATCAGTTCGTGGGGGAGATCTTTGCTGTTATGTCGTTTATCCTTGAAGATTTTCCAATTGGAATTATCGGTAGATGTCTCAATGATATATTGATGAGGTATCTCTTCTCCCATTAATGCCTTTGCTCCGTCGTCGGAGAAATTCACCTGTATGGCATTAATGTCGCATACAGAATCAAGGTCTACCGTCAGCCATTCTCCGGCGTTGCCGGTTGCGGCTGTCCACCATGATTCTATTGTCTCATCCGTAGCATATTTTGCCAATCCGGTCTTACCATATTTTTCAGAAGGCTTCTCCAGCTCACCTTCCGATGAAGCGGATACCTTTTTATCAAGGGCCAGTTGTCTCCATCCGGGTGAGAAGTCCCTGTCGCCGAATACCTTTGTGTGAATATCAACTTTCTGTTGAGGAATATAGAAAGGATAATCGGAAAATACTGTAGACGAAGTCATACTCCCATCCTTTATTATCACAGGGAATAATCCTAATCTTCGTTCATACCAATGTCTCACTCCCACTAACATGGATGCCACATGCCATAAATTACCGTATTTATCCCTGAATGTATGACCGTGACCGGCGGCCCCTATAAATCCTCCGGGCTTCAGAGAGAAAGGACTGTCTTCCATATATTCAAACGGACCCAGAGGAGATTCACCTGCATAGACACCGTCGCAATAGGTACGGAACTGTGTCCCGTTGCTGGCATACTGCAAATAGTATTTGCCGTCAGCCTTGATGATTGCCGGACCTTCATTCCATCCGTTAGCATCCTCTTCGTTGTTTTCTCCAAACTGCTCCCATCCATATTTTTCGCGGTTATGCCCAATAAGTTCGACAGCTTCTCCTATAGCCCTGAAGCCATCTTTGGGATCTACCTCCACGCCTATAATGGGATTGACATCAGAACATCCCCAATAGAAGTATACTCTTCCGTCATCGTCTTTAAAGAACGAGGGGTCATGCTGATGGATGTGGCTTATTTTGCACTCTATTTCTTCCCAGGATGTGCCATCCTCCGGAGTGTTGGTTTTAAAGATCCTCGTAGGATTTCCATCGCTTGATGCGGTGAAATATAAAGCATCGTCATATACAAGTATAGTAGGTGCATAGTCATTGATGATGTCGACTGACGGACACGGAATATACTCCCAATGAGCCAGATCCTTTGATTTCCAGTACCCGTTTGATTTTGAAGCGAAAAGCCAGTAATAGCCATTGAAGTATTCACAGGCAGGATCGGCCGCCTCTCTTCTTGGAAGATCCCTGTCCTCAGGTTGAAACTGATAATTCAGACTGATCGGGTTAATTGCTATCGGACCGCACCTGCCGTCGGCAATTGCCGGTTGAGTTTTTTCACCGGTTTCCTTTCTATCGGCATAAGCATCCCTACCGGAGATGGATGCAAGAATAAGGAGTGTTAAATAAATAGAGTGCTTCATGTGTAAAGGTTGTGTTATATGCTTTCATTCGTTGACGGCGATTGAAACGCCGTCAACGAATGAAAACATATTATCGGTTCTGATTTTTAGTTGAGTAGTAGTCGCGCATGATATACCATGCAGCCTTTCTCTCTCCTCGGTCGGATGTCAGCCCCTTACGGTTGAATTCCAATCCCTGAAGCGGAGAGAATCGTGTGGGAGAGCGGAAGTCGAAAAGAATCCAAGGTGATACCCCGGCAAGATTGGGAACGTTCTCGAACATTCTGAGGTTCTTTCTGTAGAGGTCTGCCTGATAATCTTCGCTCCACGACCACTTTGCCTCTCCGTTGCCATGTCGGCCATACTGAGCTTCACCTCCGAATTCGGTGAACACAAGCGGCTTGTCTGTCTTTACGTTCCAACTCATTTCTGAAGGATCCACCCGCCAGTTGTCATACCATCCCACATATTTGTTGATGCCGACAACGTCTACAAGATCGAGCGCGGGGTCATTATTGATTTCCCAGCATTTATTCTCTTTGTTCCAGCTTGAGTTGTCGAAAGCTGCGGAGATGAGTTTGGTGTCGTCTATCCCCTGAGCTGTCTCTTTCATCTTTGCGAGGAATGCGTTGCGGGCTTCAGATGGGCGCGTCTCGTTGGCTATTCCCCAAATAGCAAGAGCAGCACGGTTCTTGTCGCGGTTCACCATTTCCGACATCATTCTCTGCGCCTTAGCCTGCGTTGAGTCGTTGGCGAAGTCAATCCCCTGCCATATTGGGATCTCCTCCCAAAGCATGAATCCCATTTTCTCAGCCATGCGCACCGTATGCTCGTTCTGCGGATAGTGAGCAAGTCGGATAAAGTTGACTCCTAAATCTTTGGCCTCATTAAGCAACATCGCAGCGTCGGAAGCGGAATATGCCCGCCCCTTGCGCTGAGGTATCTCCTCGTGGAAACTTACACCGCATAAAAACACCGGCCGGTCGTTGAGAAGCACCTGAGTGCCATTCGTTCTGATATTGCGGAACCCAATCTCTTCCGATACAGTGTCGCGAGATGAGGCAAGAGTCACTTCATATAATTTCGGGTTGTCGATATCCCAGCGCACGAGGTTTTTAACCGTGAAAGAAGCGGATGCTTTCCCATTCTCATCGGTGGTGAGTTTCTGATTTACCTTCAATTCCGGAATGCTCAGGGTTATATTCTCGCCGACTGTCGGAGTTGAAAGCTTCACATCGGCGTGAATGAGCTTCGGATTCTGCTTGTCAAGACGTATATAATAGTCATCGATATGATTTTCCGGCACTCGGATTATGAATACATCGCGTGTGATGCCTCCGTAATTCCACCAGTCAAAGTTCATGGCAGGGATCGCGTCAGGGCGGCGATTGTTATTCACCGCCACCGCGATGAAATTATCCTTACCCTTCACCTTGTCGGTTATGTCAAACTGGAATGGAGTGAAACCACCCTCATGGTGCCCGATCGGTTCGGCATTCAGGTAGACATCCGCCACGTTTGCCACTCCTGCGAAATAAAGCAGCAGTTTTTCACCCGGAGCAGGTTCGGGTATGTCAAAATATCGTCCGTACCAAACAGTGCCCTCGTAATATTTCAGTTCCGGCAACTGTGAATTGAAGTCTCCCGGCACATTAAGCACGAGGCCTTCATCAAATGAATACTCTCTGAATTCATTATTGTTCCGGGGTTTGCGGTTTTTCCACATATCCCATCGTCCTCTCTCGTAAGGGTCTATGATGGCGTGCCATTCCCCGTTAAGAGATTGGGAATTGCGTCCGTATGCGTTTATGATTGGAGACTGTGCCCATGCCCCTACCGATGACAGGCATATCAGCACGGCTGCAAACGCGTGCTTAATAATAATTTTCATGAAAATTATTGGGGTGAAATAGTGTTGAGATCTCGTTTGAGCGAAAGAACGTTATTAACTTTCTTAGTCAGAGCCTTCTTTTGCATATATGGCGCCGATGCGCGGATGTCGTTGACTGACGCTCCGAACTGCACATTATATAAGCCGGCTTCGGTCTGCCACTGCGACTCGTTTTCATTGAATGAAGCAAGGTCCTGGGCAGATACCTTGAATGTAAGTGTCTCGCTCTCGCCCGGCTTGAGGATTGCGGTCTTGTTGAAAGCCTTAAGCTCGCGTGCGGGTTTCACCATGTCTTTGCCGGGTGCGGAGACGTAGAGCTGCACGGCTTCCTTTCCTTCAGTGTCTCCTGTGTTGGTCACAGTGATCGAAGCTGTGAATCCGTCAGGAGTGGCTTTTACTACAGGTTTGCTGTATTTAAATGTAGTGTAACTCAGACCGTAACCAAACGGATATGACACCGGCTTATCGAAACTGGTGAAGTAGCGGTAGCCCACATAGATATCTTCTTCGTGGTTAGTATAATCGTAGTTCTTGCCGTTTCTGCGGTTGTTGGGACCGGTTCCTGTCGGGAAGTTGTTGACTGCCGGGATGTCGGAGATAGTGATGGGGAATGTCATTGTCAGTTTACCAGAAGGCGATTCCTTGCCTGTAAGCACATCGGCCACAGAGTTGCCACCTTCCTGACCGGGCTGCCATGCGAGAAGGATGGCATCAGGGATACCCTTCCATGATTCAGTCTCCATTACATTGCCCATGTTCATGATTACTATAAGCTTCTTGCCAAGAGCATGGAAGGCTGCGGCTACATTCTCGATAAGCTCTCGCTCATTCTGTGTGAGATTGAAGTCGCCGTCGATTTCGCGGTCACGACCTTCACCGGCCTGACGCCCGAGGGTTATGATTGCTAAGTCGTTCTCTGCAGCCAGACGCTCGATATCGCGACGTGAGATGAAGGGTTCGTCGTAACGCGGATTCTCACCGCTGATGGCGCGGGTTTTATCGTTCAGGGTCTTTCGGGCTTCATAATAGTCCTGAAGTCTGGAGTCGATTGTGAACCCTGCGTTTGTAAGACCGGTCTTGAGATCAACTACGTATGGCTTGTTGACATCTCCCGAGCCTGTGCCTCCTGCGATAAAATCATAAGAGGTCTTTCCGAAGAGAGCTACCTTGCCGGTTGTCTTAAGGGGGAGTGTCTGGCTCCGGTTTTCAAGAAGCACCATTCCCTCGGTGGAAGCCTGACGGGTAAGGGCGGCATGCGCCTCAAGGTCAGGCTTGTTGCTGAATTTGTAGTGATTGAAACGCGGTGTTTTCACCACCATTTCAAGGAGTATCCTGACTTGTTGGTCAACATCCGACATGGAGAGAGTGCCATTTTTTACATGCTCGATAATATCTGTCTCCTGCCAGTCGTGCCCGGGAGTCAGGAGTGCGTTGCCGGCTGCCACTCTCTCGTATGACGGACGACGTTCGTTGGTCCAGTCGGTCATCACCAGTCCGTCATACCCCCATTCATCGCGAAGGATTGTTTTGAGCAGTTCGGGGTTAGACTGGGTCCATGTGCCGTTGAGTTTGTTATAACTCGACATCACTGTCCACGGGTTGGATGTGTGCAATGAGATTTCGAAAGGTTTCAGGTAGATTTCACGGATTGCACGCGGCGAAACCACTTCGTCCACTTCTATTCGGTTTGTCTCCTGAGAATTGACGGCGAAATGCTTAATGCTTGTGCCTACATTGTTCGACTGCACACCGTTTACGTATGATGCGGCTATGACGCCGGCTACTACCGGGTCTTCCGAATAATACTCGAAATTGCGACCGCAGAGCGGAGTGCGGTGGATATTCATGCCGGGTGCGAGCAGCACATCGCAGCCGTATTCAAGGGTCTCGTTGCCGATGGCTTTGCCTACATTCTCAACGAGCGCCGGATTCCATGTTGAAGCAAGGGCTGTGCCTACCGGAAATCCTGTGGCATAATATGTGTTACTATCTCCTTTTCGCTTCGGCGCAATGCGCACTCCGGCCGGTCCGTCGGTAAGCACGACCGAAGGGATTCCGAGGCGCGGTATATCCTGTGTCACTCCGGCGGCTCCGGGAACACCCTTATCGCTTGCACTGTTTTCACGCCCCACCAGCAGGCGTGCTTTCTCCTCAAGTGTGAGGTTATTGATAATCTCATCGATGTTGTCGGCTCTGAGTTGCGGGTCATTGGCCAAGCTAACTGAGGCCGATGCTAAAAAAAGTGGAATTACTAATGAACGCATGGTATAGTTTACAATATAGTTAGATAATCATGGTTGTCAGAATATGGTTCAAATTTAGATAAATAGGAGAATCGACGTGTGTACTATTCTGCCTAATTTGTATAAACCTCAATTCTAATCCCTTTATCAGGGATATAGGCATGAGAGATGACAAAATTGTCGCCTTTGACTGCATCTTTACACCATCCGTTTTATTAATTTTGCATCTGAGATATGACACTTATAAATCGCCGGAAACTCATTTAGACTTCAGGCTCTTCGCAAGCATAAAATTATTATAATATAAAGTAATATTAATGTCATGAAAAATTTAGCAATCTTCACGCTATTATCTTTGGGGCTGTCGTGCGCAGCCCAAAATAATCCGGGCAGTCTGGTTCCGACAACTCCTTCCGAGGCTCCCGACTATTATTGCACCTGGAATCTGCAAGGGTTTGTTGCAGGCCATACGTTTGGTGCAGGGTCCAACGATTTCAGAGCCGAGATGAATGAGGATAACTTATTCGGAACGCACAAAGTATATGAGGAAAATAAGAGTAAAAATATTGATGGTGCAGAGTATATGGTTGATAGCCGCTATCAAGGTTGGCTTGACCATTTCCCCTCAATACGTCAGGATCTATTGTTTGTGATGGATGATTCTTGGGATATCCCGTTTGATTCCAACAGCAAGCGTCCTCACGGCCACAATTACGACAATGAATATCTTGCAACGCTGACTATCGATCCTACTCGCTTCCCTTCATTTGACGGCAAAGATACGGAGAGGATGACGAAGCTGACAGATGCTGTCAAAGGTAAAGGATGGAAAGGATTCGGAGGATGGATATGCGCTCAGAATCCTATCTGCCTGACGAAGAAATACACCGGTAAACAGAACACTTTTGAGAATTCCAAAAACTGGTCGCTCAAACAAGAGGAAAAATACTGGAAGAGACGTCTCAAGGAATCTCAGGATGCCGGCTTTCTGTATTGGAAAGTGGATTGGGGAAATAATGACCGCAATGATGAGTTTCGCCGTCGTTTAAGTCAGTGGGGACGTGAAGTGGCGCCGGATGTCGTTATAGAGCATGCCTCATTTCAAGACGGAGGACCTCACAAACCTTATTACATCACTTTCAGCGAAGTGCTCCGCACCTACGATGTGCGGCCTGACCTTTCTCAGGCGCAGACAATCAGCCGTGTAGCAGAGGTATTGGGTAAAGGGAAAGCCGAGCGAAAAAACTGGGGAATAATCAACTGTGAAGATGAGGCCTACATCGCCGCCGGGCTTGGATGCGCCATAGGCATCATGCGTCATCCATACGTCGGACTGCTACCCAACGGAAAGCCCGATGAAGTTTTTGAAGCCGGCAACCGCAAGATGAAAAACCGTCTCAACGAGATAGTCCGCGCCGTGAGATGGCACCGCATAGCCACACCTTTCAGCGCAGATGGTCAATACAACGTATCGGAAGAAATGCTTTTCGACAGCGGCACAAAAAATCGCTGGGAGGCTCCGGCGCGGGTAAGCCGTAGAATGCCGTTGCCCGAGATTACGGGTATCGATTCATTAAATCCGGAAAAACCTTATGTCCTCGCTTCGCTTTACGACAATGAATGCACTGCTATCGCAATTATAAACCGCCTTATCGATGGAGACTATAAGCAACACAAGGTGGATGTAAAGGTGCAGCCTAAGCGCTGGGACCGTAAGGTCGGAGTTTTCGGACATTGCCACTCGCTGACGTTGGATTACCAGAACGGTCTGCCCGAAGGTCCGTTTAAGGTCTTTGCTCAGGATCTTGCAAGCGACGATGCCCCTATTGAGATTCCTTATCTGAAGACCGACAGCGGGCGAGGAATCATCATTTCGGGTTCCACGATTGAGGATTTATGCCGCAATAATAACTATTCTTATTCAGAGGTATCTCACATTGATGCAGATTATACGGATTTATCAGACCCCGGAATCGTACTGTTGGTGGTAGCCGATGAATAGATGAATAACTATTGATAATCAATAATATGTCCCGAAAGTTTCATAATCACTTTCGGGACATTTTAATTTATAATGCTTCGGAGTCTTAGTGGAAGAAGACTATTTTTAATTTTTATTTTGCGTTCTATAGTCCTTGGGGGTCACCCCATACACTTTGTTAAACTCGCGATAGAAGTGCGAACGGTTGTTGAATCCGCTGCGGTAGATAATCTCCTGTACGGTCAGCGATGTAGTGATCAGCAGCTTGGCGGCAAACGTGATCCTGTGAGATTTGATAAAATCATTAGGCGACGGGAGGTCGAGATCCTTGAACTTACGATAGAGATTTCTTACACTCACCTGCATATAGGAGGCAAGTGTTTCGGGCGACAACTCGGTGTCGTCGAGATTCTCGTTTATATAATTTATGATCTTATCGATAAATGCCTTATCCTCTTTCTCCATCAGCTGTCCGCCGGAATATTCGAATGCGCTTGCCGCAGTGTTATAATACTCCTTGAGGATAGACTTGTTCTCAAGCAGACGCACGATCAACGCACGCAGATAAGACATATAGAAAGGCTTGCCGACGTATGCGTCCGCACCGCTTGCGATTCCCTGCACCTTCTCGTCGCTCGTATTCTTGGCCGATAGAATAATCAAAGGTATGTGCATCGTGTGCTTGTCGCCCTTGATCTGCTTCGTGAAATTAATGCCGTCGGTGCCGGGCATCATCACATCGGTGATTATCAGGTCGACATTGCCACCTTTCAGCACCTCCATACCCTCCTCGGCATTCTGTGCGGTCAGCACGTTATATTCCGAGAGACTGTCGGACAGAAGCGTCAGGATATCCACGTTATCATCGACCACTAAGATTGTCGGTTTCTTATTTTCCGATTCGATGATACCCTCCTCATCGTCTGCCTCAACGGTCTCTTTTACACTTTCCGCCGCAACCTTCGGAGAGTAGGAAGCCACCGACTCATCCGCAATCTCCTCTACCGATGATCCGGTTTCGAGGTGAGGAAGGGTGACGATAAACTCGGCGTATTTACCCAACTCACTCTCAATATCGATTTTTCCGTCGAGTAGTTTCACAAACAGGTCGCAGATAGCCATGCCGAGACCATTGCGTGCCGAGATACCTTTGGTGGCATTCTCCTCCACGTTGTCAAAAATGCTGTAATGGTCGAAAATGCGTTTCTTCTCATCTTCCGAGATTCCTTTGCCGGTGTTGTAGACGTTCAGCTTGAGAGTCTCCCCCTCTTTAGCGACGGAGAAACGCACATCGCCCCCTTTAGGCGTATACTTGAAGGCGTTGGAAAGCAGATTGGTCGCAATCCTCACGAAAGCTTCATAATCGGTGTTGAAGACTAAATCAGGCTCGATCGATGAAGAGAAATTGACACTGTTCTGCTCGGCTACAACCTTGAACTGTTTGAACAGTTCATCGCACAGTTCGCTGATATTGACAGAAATCACGCGGCGCCGCTTCACGCCGTTCTCATATTTGCGGAAATTGATGAGATCCTGGATGAGCGAGTTGAGCCTTTCCGTGTTCGATCTGATAAGCGCGGCATATTTCTGAGTGTTGGAATCGGGATCGCCCGTCGACAGCAGACGCTCGCACGATCCGAAGATAAGGGTCAGAGGTGTGCAGAACTCATGGGTGACGTTGGTAAAGAATTTCAGTTTTTGCTCATAAACCTCATCTTTCTTCGCCTGCTCCAATTTCTCTACGATCTCCGCCTGCTTCCGGCGTTGTCTCATCACATAGAGGCGGGCGATAAAGAAGATGACGGCGAGAGCCATGATCGCGTAAATAATCTTGGCCCATGTGGATAGATACCACGGCGCGGCGATCTTTATGGTGAGAAGATATGGCTCGCTTTCGATATCCGTGGCTCCGTTCACATATTTGAACTTCAATTTATAATCCCCGTAGTGCAGTCGCGACAATGTCACGGAGTTGTCGTTTCCGTTATCGATCCATTTATTATCGTCCAGTGAATAATAGTAACGATACTGCG
The DNA here is from genome assembly GCA_029071345.1 of Muribaculaceae bacterium. Taxonomy (GTDB): domain Bacteria; phylum Bacteroidota; class Bacteroidia; order Bacteroidales; family Muribaculaceae; genus Lepagella. The sequence goes on from JAIEAO010000002.1 coordinate 78,768, forward strand.
AACTGTTCAGGAAGTCAGGGGCGATAAAGGTGACCTTGAAATTGGTCTCATCACTTTTCAGTTTCAGCGTAGCCCCGCCATCCTTGTTGACAGACAGGTAATCGTTCACCGGCACGCTCTTGCCGAATATGTTGATATCAAAGACGCTTATATCCGGCGCATGACGGCTGCCGACACGGAAATTTTCGTTTTCTGAAAGTATAGCCAGACCATCCACAGCTCCGAAAAGAAGCGACTTATCAGCCTTGAACGCCGCGCCGTCGCTGAATTCATTGATCGGCAAACCATAGCTCTGGGAATAGACGTATGTCTTTTCAGTGAAAGGATCAAACCGGAGGATACCGTGATTGGTCGAGAGCCAAAGATTGTTGAGGTTATCTTTCAGGATTGTATGGATCGTGCTATTGAGAAATCCACTTTGCTGACCGAAATAGAGACGGTCGCTGTCTTTGGTCACATTCAGAAGACCGTGACCTGTTCCCAACCACACGTTGTTGTCATCGCGCACAATGGAAAACACATCGTCTATTGTGACGTCAGAATAGTCATTCTTCAATTTGAACGCGGGAACAAGACTATCGCCCGATATTTTGTAGACACCCAGACCACGGTTACCGAAAAGGGGCTCGTCGAGTTCATCTAAAGCCTGCGTAAAGAAGAAATTCGACGACAGACTTCCGTTGTTCAGGGTGTAATGCCTGATATCGGTTAATCGGTAATTATTCTGTGAAGCATCAATCCGGGCCTTGAAAACGCCGTCTCCGTTGGTGGAGATATAAAGGATTGAATCTTTCTCATTCAGGCTCGAAATCCACCGGATGGGTATGTTGCCGGTATCGACCTTGTGGATCTTATTATCACGGTATGAATAATAGCTTAATCCGCCCTCATCGCCGATCCAGAATATCGGGTATTGGCTTTCTGCAAAGCTATAGACCGAGTTATGATGCAACTCACTGTTAGAGACATTCAACAGGGTCGGCTTACCGTGATTCCGCACATTATTCAGGTCGAAGTCGGGAACCTTCAGTATGCCGTCTCCCTTTGTTCCGAGCCAAAGGGTCTTGTTGTCGTCAATGTAGATCGCACGGACCGGATGGGTTATCAGATCGTCGAAGTCATTGAACGACATTGAGTGAATGTCGTAGCGTCCTTCATAATAAGAATAGACTCCATGACAGTCGGTGCCTATACAGATCACATCCTGCGGAGACTTGGCCATACTGAGCACACCCACATTCAGATTCAGGTCAGTGGGGGAATACTTGCCGTCGGGGTGGCGGGTCAATCTAACCAATCCGTCGGTATAGAAAGAGAGGAAGATGTTGCCGTTATTATCGGAAATCATCGCAGAGACGGCACCGCGCGAGTCCAATACATCGGAGAGATTGAGGTAATTCAAAGGTATGTCATCACCCGGACGATATTCCAGTAGGTTGTTCTGATTATCGATCGCAAGCACAGACTCACCGTTGTCAAAGGCATATTTTATCGCAGTCTTTGACACCGTCGAAGGTTTGCCGAGCGATATCTTGTCTTGCTTTATCGTAATGGGATAGTCTATGATCCCTTTAGCGGTGAACATTCGCAATGACTGCTGCGAAACTTTGTAAAACTTTACGTCGGAAAAAGGGATATTCAGCTTAACCAGATGTTCAAAATCCTTCGACCTTTTGTCGGAGAAATATGAAAGGTCGCCATTCTCAGCCAACAGAAACACCATGCCGTCGCTTCCGATCTCGAGTTTTTCCTGACCGCGGAACTGAGGGAAGATATCGACCACCCCTTTGGAGGGGATGACACGGGTGATGCCGTAGTTTGTCTGCACCCACAGCACACCATGCGAGGATTCTCTTATATTTTCGATGATGTTACCCTGGATTCCGGCAAAATCGGGCATAAACTTTGTCGGCAGCACAATGCTTCCGTCGCTTGCATTCAGACCGTCGAGTGTTCCTATCCAAAGGATACCGTTCGACTGAAAACACAGCGACAGGATTGCGCTGTTGGTCAGACCATCTTCCGCGGTCAGTTTCCTTATGTTGTAAGGATACGCCGCAAACGACAGAGAGGCCAGAATCAGCAATATATAGAGTCGTAAAGCCTTAAAAGAGTTCATGGTATAATCCTTAGTCAGATATTATAGACCTGCAATTTCGTTGGAGAAGGAATATGGGGTGTTGGAAGCATCGCAACCTCTCTTAGTGTTGGGGATGCCCGACATCTGATATTCTATCTTTGCTCCTTGAAGAAGTTGATTATGTGTAAGATAATTGTCATCATACACCTTTCCGTTCAACTTCATCTCCGAAATATAGTGATTTTTTTCGTTATTATTGGCAGCTTCTATAATAATTTTTTTACCATTCTCAAGGCTGATTTCCGCCGATTCAAAATTCGGCGACCCGATCACATACTGCTCGCTCCCCGGGCACAAGGGATAAAATCCTAACGCAGCGAACACATAGCTTGCATTATCATCCTCCTTATCAAGTAGTTCACGGCTCAGGTGCTGGCTCTTCCAGGGCATCCCCGAATAGTTGTAAAGATAGGCCGCGGGGGTGAATTTATAATTATTGCTGAAGAATGTGTCGAGCACATGGTTGAAAGCATCCTTACCCCCCGCGCTGTCGATGAGCCCGAGGACATCATGCACCGCAAGCAGCAAAGCTACCGGGGTCTCGATGCTGTCGTTTTTCTCATATCTGAGGGCGTTCTCGGCAAATGTATTCAACTCCGTGTCTGACCTTCCGAGCATCTTCCCCAACCGATAGATGCACCATCCCTTGTAAGCCTGTCGGGCATCGGTATCTTGTGAATATGAGTCATATTTCACAGCATCCCAAAGATAATCAGCATCCGCGCCCTTGGTCGTTTTCTTGAACGCGTCAACAAAAAACGATGGGTCGATCGTGTTCCCGAACTTACCGCTCTCATGATATGTATTGGCAAGACTTTCCTGCATCTTCGCATAAGTGGAAGGATAAAGGAGATTCATCAGTGTCAGGTCGGTCTTCAGATTCTCGTTGTCGATATTATGAAACATATAACCTTCGCACACCAATCCGTTGTAGGGGCTGTAATGGATCGGATTCCCCTCTCTGTCATATTCAAATTCGGAAGGGATGGAGAGCAGAGACTTATAGAGATGAGTGTAGAAAGAATGACTCTTCTCCTTGCTGCGTGAATTCACTTTAACATGACCGAGGGCGTTGTTCCATTTCTTGATACCGGCTTCCTTGATAGCGTCGAAATCGGATTGCACCTCGGCAAGATTGTTTTCCGCCTGCTCGACACTGATAAAAGAACTTGCCACACGCGCCACAAGAGGCTTACCGTCAGCCGTGGCGAACCCTACGATAGCTCCTGCCTTACCTTCGTTTTCACTTGACAAGCTCCCGCTGTCGATCTTGCCATCATTCACAGTGGCGGTATAGGTAAAGGGGCGGTCGAACTTGATCACGAAGTAGTTTCTAAAATTATCAGGCATTTTTCCGGCGTTTCCGGCAGTGGAAAATCCCACTATCTTATTTTCTTCAGGCACGATCGAAAGATAAGATCCGTCTTCAAAAGCATCTATCACGACGTATGCCTCCTTCGGATTGTCGTAGGTGAACCTACACTGCGCACAGCGTTCGGTGGCTGTCAGTTCAGCCAGAACATGATGAGCCGAAAGGTATGCCCTGTAATGGCACGGCGAAATGTCGGAAGGGTTGGCGATGCTGAATTCCGATGCACGGTCGGATTCCTCGAATGAGACATTATCCGATATCGGCATGATGGTGAACCTTCCGTAATCAGCGGTGGTGTCGGTCATATCGTGCGATTGGCAGAAACCACAGAACTTCGCCTCATTGTCATTCCTGATTTGCCAAAGGTTCATTCCCCAAGGCACACCGACATACTGATCGTGAAGATTCTCGATCATATCGACAGGTACGGAGCTCGTTTTGCCATTGTTGCAAGCCCCGAAAATTAAGACTGTCAGCAAAGGAAATAGAAGCTTTTTCATTTATTTCTTGATAATCTTTTTACCGTTGTGGATATAGATACAGTTTTCTTTAGGCTCGGATACCTTTATACCATTCAGGGTGTAATATCCGGGTAAATACCGTTCGCCGGGTGAGGCGGAAACCATCTTGACCGATGAGCCGGCATCCTCGCACGTGACGAGTCCCAAATCGATGTATTGACCTCCCCACGACTGCGAGCAGCTGACGCACACCACATTCGTGCCTTCCACAAGTGTGGCCCGTGCCTCGGATGAGATTCTGCTGTTCTGATAGCCGGAAAGGTAGCCGGTTTCGCTGAATGCCTCCACGCCGTTGATCCAGACAGTCACGTCATCGTCGTGGTGGATATGAAGCATGAATCGCTCGCGCTGATTCTCGGTGAGCGCCGGAAGCTCCACGTTTTTCCGCAGATAGATTTTCGAGGTCTGCCACTCCGTGTTTATGACTCCTCCCGGCACATCTCCGTTTCCAAAACCTCCGGCACCCTGCTTCCAGTTAAATCGCTGAGGATCGTAGTCAACACGCGTCCATGTAAGAGAGGGTTTGGAGGTGGTGTAATACCATGTCTGGGGCTCTTCATCGGCGGCCGGAAGCAGAGTCAGAGGGGTGTAATCATATTCAGCGAGAATCTTGGCGAGCTCATCCCTTGAGATTATCTGGACCGAGCCATGACGCACACCTGTGGGGTTGGTGACCTCGCTGTCAGGAATCTGCGTCCACGACAAGGTGGAGGGGTCGGCGGTGGTGGCATAGCTAAGGCCCGAACTGTCGTTAAACTTGTCATAATACATCATGTATCCGCCCCCTCCGATCAGCGGGAAAGTCTCGGGGCCCTCTACAAGTGTTTTGTAGGTGGGGAAGAGATTAACCTCGTTGTCGAATTTATCGACGTTCGGATTCAGGGATTTCGAGGTGCGCGCCATGATGCACTTCTTGCCGTCGCGCTCATCCTTATAGAAGCCGTAATAGGTGTCGCCATATTTGAGGACGGTAAGGTCGATGGCGGTGTAGCCGGGATAGAACAGCACCTCGGGCTCGGAAAACTCACGCCAGTCGCGGGTGGTGCAGTAATGATGCACCTCCTGCTGCCTTCCGTCGATTGTCTGGCGCGATGCCCAGTAAATGTAGAAGAGGTCCTCTTCCGGCTCGTAAAAGAACTCCGGAGCCCACGCATTGGGTGCGGTCGGTCTGCCATTCTTGCCATCCATCAGCCAAATCTTGGCACTTTCAGGATTTGTTGTGCCGTCGGTAGCCTTCCAATTGATAAGATCATCGCTCTCCCAATGGAAGATTGCGGGATGATCCCATCCCCAGGTGTGGACAAGGTGGAATTTGCTTTTGCCGTTGCGTGTCACCCTCGCAGCGAATGGGTCGCGGAGAGCCGTGGAATTGTCGTATGCATTGAACACGGCGCCGCCGTCGTTAATATCTTTCCAGTGCAGTCCGTCCTCACTCCATGCATAGAAAAGATGTTGGTCTGAAGGTTTGAAGAACGACATCAGATAAACACTGTCGTTTTCCAGCTCCACACCCTGCATGGAGAAAACACTACCCATAGCGGCGACCGCCAATATATGTCTCAGTTTCATTTTCATTTAACCAATACTTTCTTTCGGTTGTGGATATAGATGCCGGGAGCGGAGGGGGCGTCGATCCTGACTCCCATAACGGTATACCAATTGTCGTCGGCAGGAAGATTTTCAGCATCATAGTCTATCTCTTCTACAGCCGAAAGCGCTGAATCAGTCACACCTTTCATTTCCACGAGTGCATAATCCAGATCGGCGGTAAGGTTTTCTGCGCCCTTTACAGTCATCTTGTTGCTTCCCGCATCGAAATTCGCCTTGAATGATACGGAATTCAATACGTTGCGGTTGCCCGTGGAGGGAAGCTCTATGGTCTGCTCTCCAGAGGCTGTAGAGAATACGGCGCTGCCACCTTTTGCAGAGGAATAGCGCAGAGTAATCTCATAGCAGGCTGTCGAAGGAAGAGAAACATTCCATTCCACACCGGTGCCGGCGTTCACGGTAACAAGCTGGCCGTTGGAGGCATTAGCAAATTTTCTGACCGTCGCTCCACCGATGAGAGTCTGGTCTTCAGCCTCATACTCATTGCTCACCCAGCTTCCTCCCTCCGGGATGATATAGAGGTAATCGACATCGATACCGGGAGTGGTGCGGCTCGGTTCGATAGTTATAGTGTTGTTCCCGGCCGCAAGCGGCACAACCATGAAGAACTCATCCATCTGGGACGCATCATTTCCTGCCCCGGTGGTGTTTAGGTCATAAGTGTCTGGCGTATTTCCGTTTATACTTACCGAGAGGGTCGATTTCGGAGCTTTCATTCCGTAGCCGAGTGCGAGGTCGTAGACTCCCGCCTCCGGGGCGTTGTAAGTGAAAGTCACGGTCGAGCCTTTTCCAAAGTTGGTGATCTTTCTTCCACCCGAGCAAAGATTATCATCAACAATTGTGATCTTCTTGTTGGTCGTATCATCGAAATCGGCATCTTCGGCCTCCAGATAGTTTGCGGCTGTAGAATCTCTCAGCGGAAGGACTATACAGGTCTCGGTGTCTCCGATCAGGCGCGATGCCTGATGACACATCCATTCGTAAAGGGTCCATCCGCGCGGGATAGTCACCGTAGTGCCATTTAGCGGACTTTCGCCGACCTTACGCTCGAACGTAGTCATATCCCATGCGTCATTGTCGGCAACAAACATCGCCATGGCCCGGGCCACTTCCCAGCACCATGTTCCGTCGGTCGACATTCCGTTAGAGCCGAAATCGTGCCAGCCGGTGATGTATCCCTGCTCCACCTGTTTGCCGGTGTTTTTCTCCACGCGACGATTAAAGATATCGAAAAGGATGGTTTCACACCAGTCCATATATTTCTGGTCTTTTGTGACCTGATACAGAGCGTTGGTAGCCTCAAGGAAAGTGGATTGGTCATGCAGCGTTCGGCGACCTTGGAAGAATTGGTTCTGATTTATCTCTTTACCACCATACGTGCCGTGATATTCCGGACGCCATCCTTCGGAAACACCCTCTTTGGGCTGACCCGAATTTTCGAGCTGGTCGTAATGGTCATAAAGTGTATTGGCCACCCAGTTCCAGATATTCACAGCCTTGGTGAGATATTCCTGATCTCCTGTGGCCTGATAAATATAGGCTCCTAAGGCAGCGACACCACTATTACTGAGAGGAGACTTGACCAAATCAGTGACGTTGCCGGTCAGTTCCTTATGAACATCGGGGTACACCTTCCACCAAAGCCCCTTTGTGCCGTCATTGGCATTATAGCCCAGCTCTTCCCACACATCGCCCGGACCGTGGCAGCCACGCTCGAAAAGAGTGTCGAAAACAGTCTTGGCTCCTTCCAGCCATCGCTCGTTACCGCCATTGCGGTAGGCGCGTATGAGCGAGAGGGCAAGCCATAACTGATCATCTATATATTCATTCCATCCCAGGCCCCAGCTATTGTCATAATGAATCCAGAATCCCTCACACAATTCATCGGAAAGTCGCGCTGCAAGGCGGTCGCCGGCATAATCGGCCTGATCCGACGTTGCCATCTGACACAGGTTCTGTTCCCAATAATACCGATAAGATGTAGCATCGGCTTTCTTATCACGATAGCCGGTGTAATACTTGCCGTTTTTACTGAATTTGCGGTTGAGTTTTGCATTCTTGAACCCATTGAAAGAGTCGCGCACCATCCTGTAGACCTCTGTTTGATTCTGAAGGTCATAATCTCTTGCAAAGACCGATGGGATAGCCAATCCGCAAAGAGCTAAAGTTGCTATTAACTTTTTCATGATATACGGTTTATTTCTTAATTACAAGTTTATGTTTATGGATATATAGGCCCGGACCTGCATCGGCACTTGTCCTGATGCCTGAAATGGTGTACCAAGCATCATCTTCCTCTTCGCAGGCTGCAGTCAATTCTTTCACCGCTGATTCCGCCTTCTCGCCGAGCAGGCGGAATGAATTAAGTTCTACATTATTCCCGCCGTAATTGGCCGAAACATTCAGACGATAATGCCGGAACGACTTTCCATGACCGGGATTATTGACAGTGTAATTCTCGTTGATGATGCCTGCACGACGCATTTTGTCTACCGACTCGAGCAGGAAAAGACCACTGAGCACCACCGACGAATCGTATGTTTCAAGCGATGCCTCACCGCGGTCCTGCCAGTTTGCCATGACGGTCAGATCCGGTTTTAAGAAGGCTGAATGATAAAGCGAACGCGCATTTTCGAGAAGATAATTAGCATAGCGCACCTCGCGTTCCTTATCTAAAAGGCCTGAAAGCACCCACTCGGTCAGATACCTGATGTAGATACCTTTGAACAGGCCGCCATCTCCTTTACCGCTCTCGCACATTATGCCGTTGGGAGAATACCAGCGGCTGTCGATGCTCTTGTCCATCAGGTCGACAGCGATATCATAATATTTTTTATCACTTGTCGCCTTGTAAAGACCCATTAATCCGCCTACCCAGGTTCCCTGATTGTATGTGAAGGCCCAGCCACGGCTTGGCTGCTCAGGGCCATCTTTCACAAAGCCATCATCGAAGAGGTTATGCGCAAGCATAAATTCGAAAATCATCTTGGACTTCTCAAGATATGACTCATCTCCGGTGATCTCATAGAGATAATTGGCGCAAATCATGGCCGGAGCATTGGAACACGAATTCTTCGTGGAAAGCACACCACGCTGACTTCCGACTGTCCATAAAATTCCACCGGTCGACTCATCCCAGCTCTGCCAGATCCAATCGAAGAGTTGTTTTGCCTCCTCAAGCCATTTGCTTTTCTCAATGGTCAGATTCCAATAAGCATGGCAACATGCGATGCACATCCATTCCATATCATCATTGAAATCATTGAAGAGATCCTGGCGTCCGGCATTATAAGCCGTATACATTCCGGTTTTGATCTGGCGCGCAGTCGTCTGATAAGTAGTCTTTTTGGTTCTTGCGTAAGCATCGATATATGCATCTACGGCATGAGCCATCCACCAGTAATTATAACCGTTGTTGACTTTTTCGGCATTCGCACTCCAGCTGTGGATAAGATATTTACCGCTCCCCCAGGTCTTGGTGAAGTTTTTGGAAAGCATGGAATATAAATCATCTGCCACCTTACCGAAGTCTACCTCCAGGCCTGAATTGCGGAAATAATAATCCGTGGTGTAATAATCCCCGGAAAACTGCGGCTGGTTGCTTCGCATGTCAAGTGTGACCCAGTTCTCACCATCATCCGATCCGCAAAGTTCCCACACTCTCGGACGGTTATTTTTGCTGTTCACCCCTGCAACGCCGATAGAATAACCGGAGATTGCAGTCGGCGCCTCGAAGTCATACTGCAAAGACGCAAGCCACGCATTGTCTCCGATAACCCCGTTATCAAAAGCCTCCTTGCCCAACGATTGATAGCCATGACCTCCAAGGTCAGTCCTGTTCGGATCTTCTCCGAGTAATTGCAATTCAGCAAGCTCCACGCTCGATCCGCCGTTAGCAACGTTGCGGATCTCAATCTTATATTGATTATAAGAGTTACGCGTCACAGACGATGCGAAATTCACAAACGGCAAAGAAAATGACATGGCGTTTATTCTTCGCTCCACTTTCCAGTCGTCGCCGTCGGAATTTCGTGTGTAGACATACACTTGCTTAGGCGCAAGATTAACATCTTGGCCTGCCACGAAATTTATCGCGCCGACATTCACCGGCTTTGCGAATTTCACGATTATAGCCGGGGTGCCTCCGCTTGCCTCAATTTTGGCAACCGTGGCGTCATTTCCGTCGCTCAGGATTCCGGCATCTGAAATCGCCGCGTTTTCAGCCGAGACTTCGGCGGCCAGTGCAAGCAGATTCGATTCCGACATAGTCTGCTGGGCGTGTGCGCCAAGGCAGACGGCGAGCGATGCAGAAAGAAGTGAATATCGATTTATTCTCTTTAATATCATAATATAATTTTCTTAGAAAATGAAAAAGATCCGCTATGAACATTAACCACTGCAACTCCTGCGTAGGGAGTAACATCATATTCGTTACGACCGGCGTTAACCGCACCGCGCAAGATTTCCTTGCCATCTATTGCGTAAAGAGTCATAACCCCGGACTCAACAGAATTCACAGTAATATTATTTCCCTCAACTGAAATCTCGGGAGTCAGCACATCTGTCGCCATCTCGACTACGGCAGACTCCGCCGGAGCATCCTTTACCTCCTTCATGAGCATGATGCGGTCGAATGCCGGAGTGTCTGCTCCCCCTGCGCTGTAAATCTTAATCGTGTTGCGCCCCTCTTTCAGATTGACGCGGATAGTGGTAAATCCGAGGGGGTCGTGAGATGATTCCCCTCCGGCTTTATTGAATGAGTGAAGCAACGCATTTTCATCATTCACCTGTACGTATGCTTTCGAAGCGTTTTCGTTAGTGTAGAAAAAGGTCAGCGTATACTCACCCGCATATTGTGCATCAATATCATCGAAAAGAATTGACTGAGAAGTGGCATTATTCATCACCTGCGCCTTTTTGCCTTGGGAGCACCATGTGTTGTCGTTAGCCACGCCCACACCTTTCACATAATCTTCAGCCTCGCGGCGGATCGTATAGGGGTAGGTAATGTCGTTGCGTTTGGAAAGTCTCATCACCCAGCCGTCCTGATTCTTCATGTTGATATAGAGGGTCTCCTCAGAAGTCACCTCCTTTTTCTCAAATGCAATATCAGTGGCGTGTACTCCCTGATGATAGATATAAGCATAATATTTTTCTCCGGGTGTAAGGAAATCGAGCTTCACGGAGTGCGTGCGAGATTTCGGTGACACTCCGGCCATCCACCAGTCATCGCCCGATCGGCGCGCGATAATCACTTCGGCCGGATCATTATTATTAAGTTTAGAACTTGTGCCCGGCACAGCCTTCAGGCATCGGATCTCATCCCATGTGCAAGGCACATCCCTCAGAAGAGGGGTGGATTCACGACCGAGGAAGTTGGAGGGGGTGTCGCAGGTTGTCAGGAATCCTGATTCATAAAGCACCGGCAGAGCCGACTGATAAGCCCAGGAAGTGTTGACAGTGGCGCAGCCATCCATTTTCCCGAAGCGCACCGGGGTATAATCCATCGGACCGAGCACATTTCTTGTAAGGGCCAGGTTGGCTCCGTGGCTTACAGGGCAGAGATGCCCCCAGTCTTTATACATCTCACCGCCGTAGGCCGCTTCAGTGGTCATGAGATGAGGCCAGGTGCGTTCAGTTCCTGTCGGAAGGTTGCAGCCGTGGAAATTTACCATCAGCTTGCAATCGGCCGCGGCCTGAAGCAGTACCTGATATTTCCTCTGCATCACAAGCTCATCGCCGGTGAAAAAGTCAATCTTCACGCCGGCAATGCCGAGATCGGCCCATCCCTTAAGTATTTTGTAATTCTTATCGTAATCCGTATCGTCAAATCTTCTCTGGTTGCTCCAAAGGAGGATCTTAACCCCCGTCTGAGCAGCGTATGCAGTGACATCTGCAAGGTTGACCCTGCCATCCCAACCATCATCAAGAAGGAAATAAGGCCAACCCATAAATTTGGCAAAATCGATATATTTTTTACAGCGGTCGAGTGTCACATTTCCATACCTGTTGCCATCCTCTGCGCCCCAGTCCCACGAACAGATACCGGGTTTCACCCATTCTTCCCATCCTTCGAGGGTGGTGGGCTCACAAAGATTCTGGATAAGTGAGGATTCCACAATCTCTGTGGTTTTTCCCATTATGAACGCACGCCATTGCGTGAAGAATGAATCTGACGGAACCACAGACTCACCCTCTATGTCAAAATAGAGTTGCTTTGATTTCTCTCCGGGCCTGATTCTCGATGCTGCCATCTGCCCCATGTTGTTAGCCTCCGTAAGGAGTATATGATCGTTTGCGAGTCCCTGAATCAGCATGGGGGCGCAATAACCGTTTTCATTGGTAAGTTCTGACCATGTGCGGGGGTCGAAGAAACCGCCGTATTCATGACCATAGTTAAGACTCCAGCATTTCTGGAATGTAGCGATATTGATTTCCGAGAGGTCATCGGTGATTACGGTGCCTCTCTTGTTCTTAAGTTCGTAGCGGAAAGCCACGCCGTCGTCATAGACGCGAAAACGGACCGTCAACCCTTTGAGCTGCTTCTCATTGGCTACTACAATCAGTTCGTTATAGTTATTTCTTACCGTAGACACCTTTCCATGAGGCAGGCGGTAAGTTTCATCATAGCTATTTTCCATCCATTCCACACCCTGCGTGAATGTGTTGATCGGACCTGAGGTATATTTAAGACCAAGGGCGGAAGTGTCGACCATCTTCCGGCTTCCTTTTTTAATGCTGTAGGAGAGCGAACAATCATCGTTATATGTGACGGTTAGTTCCACCTTTTCATCGGGAGATTTCACGGTTTTAGATTCCTCGGCATGCAAAAATACCGGGCTACCTAAAAGTGCAGCGACCATCAGTGAGTGTATACGCTTGTTCATGTATATATTAAGTTAGAGTTGCAAAACCGAGGATTATTTATCCTTTGAATTCACAAGGTATTATATTTTGGCTTTATTAAAATCTCAAGCGGAGGGTGACCTGCGGGATCACCCTCCGCCTGAAAATAATAGTTATTTTACGATCACCTTCACAGCCTTGTCACCGATCTTCACGATGTACAGGCCCTGGGGAAGTGTAACGTTGTTGGTTCCTTCTGCAATCACACCTCCTGCCACGGCTGCGCCGTTGATAGTATAGATGCTGTAAGCAGTGCCGGCCTCACCTTCGAATGAAACCGAGCCCTTGAGGGCAGCAACCTTCACTGCCGCATTCACAAGCACGGGCTCAACACCGGTCGGTATAGTGCTGAAGAGCTGGAAGCCTGACATATGGGGCTGGTCAACCTTCGTACGCGGAATAGTGAGTTTATAAGTATCTGAGGCTGTGCCCTGAGTTACGGGAATAATCACCGCTGCGCCGTCGGAAATCCAGTTCATATCATCCACCTTTGAAAGCTCCTCATCATCGTCAGAGAGAGTCCACTCCTTAAGGTTACGCACTGTCTCGTTACGGTTAGGGATAGCCATGAGATATGAATCGATCACACAGGGTTCGTCAAGTTTAACTGTGATCTCCACAGGATCATTATCGTCATTTCTGGTCCACCATGTGGTGTTGAGGCCGTCGATCATGTGGCCGATACCCTCTGGTCCTGCCGCATTTGGCCAGCCATTGTCGTTCGAGGTGTAGTTGTCGGCCGTCACAAGACCCGAGGGGTTATGTGCGGTTGCGCTGATATAAGGATAACCGTAGATAGTGAACTCGCCGAGAGAGGCGCCCTCATCTCCTGAAATGGTCAGACGCACATACTTGGTTGCGACCGCATCCTTGTAAAGATCACCGCTTTTATTGCAGCTGAGAGCCTTTGTGCCAAACTTATTGAAGTCCGCAGGCATCTCGAGAGAAGTCCAGTTCTCACCATCCTCAGAGCGTTCCAGCTTCCAGTTGGCGGTATTGTTACCGGTGGCGATACCATAGCCTGTGAGAAGGATATTCCAGGGGAATTCAACGGTAACCGTGCCTTCTGTCTTATCCGAAGTTGCGGATGTGTACTCATTGAAATCATGAATATCGTTCAGGTTAGTGAAAATATCGGAAGAGTAATTCGCAACAGTGGAGAGCGCATACTGCGGATATTTCACAGTTGTGTCTTTCTCGGGGATGGCATACCAGGCAGCCTCCAGAGGGATGATCTCGAAACAGTCGATCACGGGAGCAAAATCAGCCCCGTTGCCGCTGAGTCGGAGAGTCTGCGAGCCTTTCTTCATATATACGGGAATATACATATATGCGTTGGCAGTATTCCAGCCGGAGGAAAGGATGGCCACATTCACATTGATGTCGGGATAATCCTCAGCCGAAATAACAAACGGACGGACCTGCATCGTACAATACCAGATGCGCATCAGATAGACACCCTCGGCCGGAATATTCAGACGATAGTTGGCATAATTCGACATATCAAGCGATACTCCGTTGTAATCTCCTCCGTTGGAATGGAAATTCTCGCGGTTGTCGTATGCTGAAACTTCATAACCCGATTCAGCCTCAACAAATATCGGCTTGACAGTAACGAAATCAGCAGCTGTCTTATTGGAATCCGCTACTTTCGTAAAGGCAAATTTATAAATATTGGGAAGGAATGGATAGCCGTTGTCCCCTCCGTAATTATAATATACCGGAGCGGTGGAAACCTTAAGCACGTTGTCGCCCTGCTCAAGCCATACGTTTACAGTGGAGGTCGCCGGTGTGTTGCCTTCTCCATAACCCCAGGCGTTGGCGAAATCGCAACGGATGATATTCTCCTTCTGATCGCCCACCTGAACCGCGATGTATCGCTGATTCATGGTATAGTATGAAATCTCTAATTCATACTCACCGGCCGAGGGGGCGGTCACTTTATATTTAATACCTCTGTAGCCTCCATTTTCATAATCAGCATACATCAGCTGAGGCTGATTAGGCTGACCGAGACACTCCTGACCATCATAGTTAACACCGTTGCTTTCGATCACCACAGGAGCTGGAAGAGCATCGGCGGTAGCCTTGTTGCCGCCCTGGAACACGATATCCTGAGCGGAAACAGCTCCGGCGCCCAAAGCCATGCATAAGATAGGTATAATTGTTTTTTTCATTATTATAATAGTTTGAGATAAAGGGAGGGCGACACGGGAAGTGCCACCCTCCCTCCTACAGTATGGATTGAATAATGAATGCTTAGCGAATTGCAATCTTCTTAACGATGTTGCCGATTCTTACGACATACAGACCGGGAGCAAGAGCTACGGTGTTGCCGTTAGCAGAAGCCTTACCTGCAGCGATATTCATACCATTGATTGAATAGATACCGTAAGGAGTGCCTTCTGCCGCACAGAAGCTGATAGCGCCACGCTCGATGCTTACAGCCACGGCGCTTTCGAACACCTCGCTTACTGCAGAAGCCTCAAGACCTGAATAGTTGTCGGTGAAGAGCTGAAGCTCGGAAAGCTGACGTGTGCCGCCGTCCTTGATGGTGAAACGGTAGTAATCAGACTCGAAATCCTGATTAACGGGAAGGATATATGCAGCGCCGATAGTGTACCAGTCGAAATTGTCAACCTGGTCGATTACAGCGAAGTCGCCATTGTCATCAAGAGCCTCGAGAATCCAGTTCTTGGGATTACGCTCTGTGAACTGAGCTACACCAGTCTCAGGATTTACACGGTAAGGAACTGCGATAAGGTAAGAGCCAACTTTTGCAAGGTCGTCGAGCCAGAACTCTACGGTCACTCCACCTTCACCTGTATTCTCATCGTATGCAGTAACGCCTACGGGAGTCCAGAATGAGCTGTTGTCGTTGTCGAAGATCTTATGAGCAGTTTCGTCTGCATAAGATACAGTGGTTTCACCTGTCACAGGATCCAGGGGATGATCAATATTAGTATAACCATTGTTGGAAACTACATAGAAATCCTGATAGTAAGCGGCAAGATCCTCCCAATAGTTAGGATACTGTGTGCCTTTTTCAGTATCAGGCACTGACTCACCCTCGAAAGCCGGGATGTTGATCAAACCTTCGGGATTGTTAGCTGTAGCATCGAGATAGGGATAACCCCAAACCGAGAAGTCACCGATAGAGGCAGGCACATCGCCGTCGATATTTACACGGATGTATTTGAACGGACGAAGGTTGTTGGCATTGAAGGGATTCATCATTGTGAAAGTGGTGATAGCACCTACACTTCCCTTTTCGCCTGAAGGAGCGTTATTCCAGTTTTCACCGTCGCTTGAGATCTGAACAGTCCACTTGGAGATATCGGCTGTAGTACCGAAGCTGTAAGCAGTCATAACAATCTGCCAGGGGAACTCGAGCGTGAGGGTAGCCTTATTTCCGGCTGCCTCTGCAAGTGTCCACTCGTCGCGGTCCTTGAGGGCGGTCTCTACATTCTGGAGCTCATTAGATGAATAAACCGCTACGCGAGAAAGAGTATAGAAGGGAGCTGCGATCTCATTCTTGGGAGCTACGTAATCGTCATAACGAACTTTATCGAGTGTAAAGATATCCATAGGAGCGGTATCGGCATTGTCAGAAGCGTTGGCACCGGTCTTAGTGAAATTCATGAAGGTTATGATATTGTCACCTTCCTGAAGGTCGATGAGAACGTTGGTGTGACTGTTGGCATCCTGCCAAGAGCAAGAACCCCACTGACGGCACATAAGCTCGTAAGGCTCGCCGTAGTTGACTTTGATCTTGGTGTAGCGTGTGCCGAAAAGACCATACCAGAGAGTCAGGTTATAAACGCCGGCTTTCTCTACGTTTACATTATATGTAAGCGTACCGCCGCCACCTCCGATTGAACCGCCTGCGCCTCCGTGCATATCTGTACGGTTGTCAGGACATGTAGTAGCTCCGGATTTACCATCCGCGCTCTCCATCTCTCTTACGATAGTGAGATAAGTATCCCATGATGCAGGCTCCTCGATTTCAGTAGCAGACTTAACAAACTCGAACTTGTCGAGGTTGGGGAGCCAGCCTGTGCGAACTGCATGACCCTCTGACCATCCGAAGAAGGAATCGATTCTCATGGTGTTATCACCTTTTTCAAGATATACCTTCACAGTCTTCTTGGCAATAGCCGGATCCTGATCGGGAAGAAGATTGCCATCCTCGTCAGTGGCTGTTCCGGGATTACCGGTCCAACCTGCAGTACGCTGGTCGCAATATACGATTGTAGACTCCTGCTGGTTGATAGTGAGACGGAGCCAGCGGTCGAAATATGAAGCATAATAGATGGTCAGATCATAAGTGCCTGCTTCGGGAACATTAACGTTCCACATGGCATATATACCGCCTTCACCGGCTATTGTTGCGTCATACGAACCGATACCGGGAGATGAATCGCCGTCACCGCCGAGATATGCACCGTCGATCTGGGAAAGGTCCTCGTCAGCGGGTAAGGGCTGTGTGGTCTGATTGCCGTCCGGATCTGTGACAACCGTCACATGAGGATCGACCGTTGTAACTTTGTAACCGTAATCGTAATCCTCAGCCTGGATCACGATAGGCTCCGCTGCGTTGGCTGTAGCTACTGAGCCAACAATTGCAGTTGCCATTAAGGCATAATTGCGTAAAAGTTTCATTGCTTATAGTTTTAATATTAGTATTATGAATGAATATTATTTGCGTTATCTACATCCCGGCCCGGATAAGGTCTTAAGTCATCCGGGTCGGAATGATACTTGATCAATAGTTGTCTTTAACCACCACAGAGTGGAAATAGGGGTCGGTTTCACCTTCTGTTCCCAAAGAGGTCGTGATCAGAAGATCGCGGTCCTGCTGGAAGCTCTTATTGTTGCTCAGACGGAAGCTATAGGTATTGGCAGCGTTCTGGCAGCGATACATATAGAAATAATCGGAGCCTGTAGATGCGGTCTGCGAAATACTTGAGCCGCGGACATATCCATAGTAAAGGGTATTCTCCTGGTTGTCAGTCGTGGTTTCGGAAACCATGAATTTGTAAGAGTAGTTAGACCCGATGAGTGTATAATGCCAGGTAACATCCCATACGGCCTCCCCGGGCTTGCGTTCCATTTTCACCGGATTTGAGCTGTCGCCTAAATAGAGGAAATAGACGTCGTTGACAGTGGCTACGGTGCCTTCCGATGTATTGAAGTTGACATAGAAATGAGTCACCTCGTTTCCATCGGGAACTGCAACCTGATCTCCGAATTTGAGTTTACCTCCGTCGACCACAAAATATCTGTATTTGTCTGAACCCAGACGCTCCACAATCTTATAATTTCCTTGGGGAAGCTGAGTGTAGAGCTCGAACT
>JAIEAO010000020.1 GCA_029071345.1 Muribaculaceae bacterium
CCGGAGCCTATGCTATGCTACCGCGATGCTGCGAAGAGCCAATATTAATGAATGCTAAAATTTGGGTTTGGCGAGAATTTTTTGAAAATAATGGGAAGATGGGGGAAGTATCGTGGAATTTTACTAACTTTGAGGACTTTTATCAGACATTATGAAAAATTTCCCAAACTTAGGCAAATTGTCAGTTATCTCTGCTGCATGGTTGCCGAAGATTAAAGGTCACCTGGTGCAACATAAGAAATTGTGGATTGTGATTGCGGCGATATTGGTGATAGGTTCGGTAGTGATATATTTTCTGACAAGACCGAAGCCGCGGCCAATGCCTCTCCCAAATGTGGAGGTGACAGCTGTTGATACGACTACAGTCAATATCTACGGTGAATATGTAGGGCGTATCCGTGCGCAGCAATTCGTGGAGGTGCATGCGCGCGTAGAAGGGTATCTCGAACGTATGCTCTTCAAGGAGGGTGCCTATATTCAAAAAGGGCAGACTCTTTTCATCATTGACCCTCGGGTATATGAGGCGCATGTGAACCGCGCTAAGGCACAGCTCAATAAGGCTAAGGCGCAGGCCGAGAAAGCTAACCGCGACCTGAAACGTATTCGCCCCCTGTATGAGCAAAACGCAGCCTCGCAACTCGATCTGGACAATGCGATAGCGGCTGCAGAGAGTGCGAATGCGGAGGTCACTGTGGCGCAGGCTGACCTGACGCAGGCCGAACTTATCTTAAGTTACACTAAGGTTGTATCTCCGATTTCGGGTTATATCTCGGAGCGTGTGGCCGATATAGGTACTCTGGTCGGTCCGGGTGCAGGTAAATCTCTGCTTGCTACTGTGGTGAAGAGCGACACCGTGAGAATCGATTTCTCGATGACGGCTCTTGATTATCTGAAGAGTAAGGACCGCAATGTCAGTCTTGGAGATGCCGATGGCTCCGACAAGCAGGTATCGCACGTAACGATAACGCTTTCAGATGATTCGGAATATCCTTATAAGGGGTTGGTTGATTTCGCCGACCCGCAGGTAGACCCGAAGACGGGAACATTCTCGGTGCGTGCGGAGATGCCTAATCCCGACCATCAGCTGCTCCCGGGAGAGTTCACGAAAGTCAAGGTGCTCCTTGATCTTAGAAAAAATGCAATAGAGGTGCCTTCAAAAGCTGTCGTTATCGAGAAGGGTGGCGCTTTCATATTTGTAGTGCGCCAGGACAGCGTGGCGGAAAAGCGTTTTGTCGAGCTCGGACCTGAGACAGATAACAAAGTTATCGTGGAGCGCGGACTTCGCCACGGCGAGAGAATCGTGACCGAGGGATATCACAAACTCAAGCACGGCATGAAAGTGAATCCAGTGGCAGCTTCGAATAAGGAGGCAGACGGTGAAACAAATCAAGATTCCGATCTATGAAAAAGAATTTCTTTCTGCGGCATCCGGTGTTTTCCATCGTATTGTCGATCATAATTCTCATCATCGGAATTATCGGATTAAAGCTCTTGCCTATAGACCAATATCCCGACATCGTTCCGCCGGTGGTTAAGATAAGCGCATCTTATCCGGGAGCCGACGCATCGACGGTGACGCAGGCCGTCGCCACACCTATCGAGCAGGAGTTGAACGGCACGCCGGGGATGATCTATATGTCGTCGAAGAGCTCTAACTCCGGAGGTTTCTCAGGTTTGGTAACTTTTGACATTGGCACAGACCCGGAGCTTGCTGCCGTCGACATCCAGAACCGTGTGAAAAAGGCCGAGTCGCGTTTGCCGGCGGAGGTGGTGCAGAATGGTATTTCGGTGGAAAAGGAGACTGCCAATAAGCTGATGACCATAACAATCCAGTCGGACGACCCGAAGTTTGACGAGGTTTATCTGAGTAATTACACCACGCTGAATGTCGTGGACCTGTTGCGAAGAATTCCGGGTGTCGGTAGCATATCATCTGTGGGAAGCCGCTACTATGCTATGCAGATATGGGTTCAGCCTGATAAGCTTGCCGATCTCGGCATCACGGTGCAGGATATTCAGAATGCCCTGAAAGACCAGAACCGAGAGTCGGCAGCCGGAGCGTTGGGTCAGGCCCCGAACAAAGATGTAGATGTCACAATGCCTATAATCGCCCGCGGCAGGTTATCGTCAGTATCTGAGTTTGAGGATATAGTGTTGCGCGCCAATGCCGACGGGTCGATTATCAGATTGAAAGATGTGGCCCGGGTATCGCTCGAGGCTTCATCTTACGCCACCGAGAGCGGAATAAACGCCGGGAATGCCGCGGTGCTCAACGTCAGTATGCTTCCGGGTGAAAACGCTATGGAAGTGGCTGAGGCCGTGAAGAAAGAGATGGAGGAGATCGCCAAGAATTTCCCCGAAGGGATGTCTTACGATATCCCCTTCGATATGACGACATATATCTCGGAGTCGATCCATCATGTTTACCGAACATTCTTCGAGGCATTGATACTCGTCATAATTGTGGTCTTCCTCTCGCTGCAGAACTGGAGGGCTGCGATAATCCCGATCATTGCGGTTCCCATCTCATTGGTCGGCACATTCGGCGTGATGCTGATGTGTGGATTCTCGCTTAATATGCTCACTCTGCTCGGACTCATCCTTGCTATCGGTATCGTGGTGGATGATGCGATCGTGGTGGTGGAGAATGTAGACAGGATTATGGTCGCCGAAAAGCTCGCGCCGTTTGAAGCTACGGAAAAAGCGATGTCGAATCTCGGTAGCGCATTGATAGCGATGTCGCTTGTATTGTGCTCCGTGTTCGTTCCCGTAAGTTTCTTGCCGGGGATAACCGGTCAGCTCTACAGGCAGTTTACAGTCACTATCGCTGTGTCGGTCATTATCTCCACCATCGTGGCGTTGACCTTAACCCCGGTGATGTGTTCTAAGCTCCTCAAACCCGAGGAGAAGAAGAAAAAGAATATTGTGTTCCGCTACATCAACCTCTGGCTGAACAAAGGAAACAAGATATATGGGCGCAAGGTATTGCAGTCTATCGAGCATCCCAAAAGAATGTTCGCGATTTTCGGCTTGGCATTAGTGTTTATCTATGTGATGAACAGCCTTATGCCTACGAGTTTTATGTCGCAGGAAGATCAGGGTTACTTTACTGTAGAGCTTGAGCTGCCCGAGGGAGCCACCATCGAGCGCACCCGCGAGGTCACCGACCGTGCGATGTCTTATCTTCTCAACGACCCGGATGTGGAGTTTGTGCTTAACGTTACAGGTTCCTCTCCGCGCGTCGGAACGAATCAGGCCCATACGCAGCTCACCGTCATCCTGAAACCGTGGGATGAGAGAAGTTCTAAGGGAAGTATCTCGGAAGTAAAAGAGCGCATACAGAAGGAATTCGAGAAATATCCGGAGAGCAAGGTCTATGTATTCACCCCGTCAATCATCCCCGGTCTCGGAACATCGGGCGGGTTTGAGATGGTGCTTGAGGCGCGTGGCGATGCCACATATCAGGACCTGCAGAATGCTGTCGACACACTGCAGTATTACGCCGCATCAACTGGGACGGTTTCACACTTGTCAACTTCGATGCAGAGCGACATTCCGCAGCTGTTCTTCGAGGTGGACCGTGACCGTGCCAAGATGCAGGGAATCCCTGTAAGCGACGTTTTCTCGACGATGAAGGCTTTCACAGGATCTATCTATGTGAACGACTTCAATATGTTCAACCGTATCTACCGTGTCTATATTCAGGCCGACGCTCCTTATCGTTCGAACCGCGACAATCTGAACCTATTCTTTGTTAGGGGAGCGAACGGAACGATGGTGCCCATCTCTTCGTTAGGTACTTCTCATTACACTACAGGTCCAGGCACGATAGGGCGTTTCAATATGTATAATTCCGCTGTCGTCTCGGGTGAAGCCGCTTCAGGGCACAGCACAGGCGAGGCTATGAATGCGTTGCAGAACATCGTGAGGACACACCTCCCGGAAAATATCGGTGTGGAATGGAGCGGATTGTCATATCAGGAGAAACATGAGAGCGGGAACACGGCTGCCATATTGGGTCTTGCACTGCTTTTCGTGTTCTTGGTTCTTGCCGCCCAGTATGAGAGCTGGAGCGTGCCGATAGCCGTGATTCTCTCACTCCCGATCGCCGGTGTGGGTGCTTATTTAGGAATATGGATATGCGGACTCGAAAACAATATCTATTTTCAGATCGGTCTGGTCATGCTGATAGGTCTTGTGGCTAAAAACGCAATTCTTATCGTGGAATTCGCCAAAGAAGAGGTGGAGAAGGGCACTGATGCCGTGCATGCTGCCCTGACTGCCGCCCGACTGCGTTTCCGACCCATCGTAATGACCTCCCTCGCCTTTATGCTCGGACTCGTGCCTCTCCTGATAGCCACCGGTCCCGGATCGGCGGCAAGACGCGACATCGGTACAGGTGTCTTCTTCGGAATGCTCGTGGCGATAACCGTAGGCATCGTGTTTGTGCCGTTCTTCTTTGTAGTCATAGATAAACTGAAAAGGAAGCTGAAAAAATGAACAGATATATAGCTCATTGTGTAGTGGCACTTTGTCTGATTTGCACAGGGTGCTCCGGTGTAAAGCACCTTACGAAACCGCAGGATAACGTTCCGGACAAGTTCACGCTCAATCTTGACAATGATTCCGCTTGCATGGCGGAACTCGACTGGTGGGAATTCTATTCCGATTCCACATTGTGCGGCTTCATATCCCACACCCTTGAACACAACCGCGATCTGCTCTCGGCTGCATCAAGAATACAACAGGCTAAGGAGTTGCATGGCGTGGATAAAGCAAACTTATTCCCTCAAATCAACGGCTCAGTCTATGCGAACGATGAGACCAACGACTATTCAGGCACCGGAATAATGCATGACCGCGAGATAGGGGTTAAGTTTCCCATCACTTGGGAAATGAACCTTCTCGGCTCCGCAATCTGGGCATCGAAAAGAGGAAAATCCGGTTTCCTGGCATCGATAGAAGATTATAGGGCGATGCAGGTGCTGCTCATAGCGGAGACGGCAAAGGCATATTACAGGCTTGTGGCCCTTGAAAATGAGTTGGCGATCATCCGCCGCACGGTGGAAACGCGAAAAGAGTCACTCAGAATGGCAAAAATTCGTTTTGAGGGTGGCCTGACATCGGAAACGGTTTATCAGCAGGCTATGGTGGAATACGCCACGGCAGCTTCCCTTGTGCCGAATCTTCGCCAGAAGATCACGTCTGCTCGCAACGCGCTGACTCTTCTGATGGGGGAGCTACCTAACGACACCCTTACGTCAGGCATGAACAGTCTCGATCCGATCCAGCTTGAAAAATTGCCGGTGGGAGTGCCGTCGCAATTACTTGAACGCCGTCCTGATATCCGGGGCGCACAGCAGCGGTTGTCGGCCGCAAAATCGAATGTCGGATACACCTACGCCGAGCGTTTCCCATCTTTACAGCTTGGATTTACTCCGGGATTTGAAAACAACGAGTTGGCTAAATTCCTGCAATCTCCATTTACGTTTATTGTCGGTTCGGTTGCGGGGTCGGTATTCGACTTTGGCAGGCGCAAGCACAAATACAAAGCTGCCATAGCCGAATATGACCAGGCGCGCTTCAAATATGAAAAGACAGTGATACAGGCTTTCACAGAAGTAAACACAGCCATCAACGCATACAAGGCGGCGCGGAGGTCGAGTAAGCTGAAAATCGAACTGTGTCAAGCCGCTTCAAAATATAATAAACTCGCCGAGCTGCAATATAGAGGAGGCTCCTTGAATTATATCGACGTTCTTGATGCGCAGCGAAAATACTTCGATGCGCAGATAGATGAGAGCAATGCCATCATAGATGAATACCTCGCCCTGATCGACCTCTACAAAGTCCTCGGCGGCGGCTGGACGCTGAACTGACGCGCCAACGTCACCCACAATCTTTTATCTTCTTGCTCCGGCGGTGCGGAACTGCATCGGTGACATCCCGATGTGCTTCACGCAATATCGACTGAAATAACTGATGGAGGAGAAACGCATCTCTTCCGCAATTTGAGAGATCGACATCGTGTTGTCCTTAAGATATGCTAACGCTATTGCCGTGGCAGCATTATTGATATAGGTAGATACACTGGTGCCGGTCACTCGTTTTATTGTATCTGACAGGTACTTCGACGTAACATTAAGCTGCTCGGCATAGTGCGACACTTCGCGATGTGTCTTCGGTCGCCCGCCTTCGATCAAGGTGAAAAACTGTCTCGTAATGTAGCCGACTCGGTCTGTAGTCAGGATGTTGTCGTTGGTCTTGGCGTGGAAGTCGAAAAGGTCATAAATCATTGTCTGCAAAAGGCTCCCCATCAACTCATTATAGAAACGATGATCGATGTTCTCAATCCGATTCCGAATATTGACAAGATCGGTTCGGAAGCGAACTGCATCAGTATCCGAGACTTTGATGATCGGATTCTCAAACAGGCTTATCCCTCCCTGAATTGAATAACTGTTGGCAGGGAGAAGATTGTGTAGGAATTGATCGGGCGCGGCGATGTATTCGCAACGGAAATTTTCGTCACAACAGATGTCGGTAACCATCCGAGGGCGGCTAATGACCGCAATATCGTTTTCCGATAACGAGAATTGGCGGTTATTGTAACAGAAACTGCCCACACCTGCGGTGCAAATCAGATGCACAATGCAGTCATAAAACGCCGGAGAATTAACCAGACCGAACTCCTCCGAAAACACAATCAACTCATGCAGATTCCTTCCCATGCCATAAAGATAATCATTTTAGTAGAATTGTGCAACATTACAAGGTAATTGTGAAAGTCGAAACCCGATGGATAGCGTTATATTTGCATACGATTTAAATTAAAAGGGAATGAAAGTTAAGGTTTTGAAAGTTTTGATGCTTAGCGTCGGGGCGATTCTGCTTGCGGCATCATGCTCGGCAACGACAAAGAATAATGGTGAAAATAAAAAAGAAAAGATAGAAAATATGAAAACAGATGGTAAAAAACTTGTTGTGTTCTTTTCACACACAGGGGAGAATTACAACGTGGGGTATATCGAGAAGGGTAACACCCATGTGATCGCCGATATGATTGCGGAAGCTACCGGTGCTGATACGTTTGAAATCAAACCGGTTAAGGAATATCCGAAAGTTTACGATGAATGCATCGAGGTTGCCAAACGTGAAAAGCAGGCTGATGCGCGTCCGGCAATTAAGGATGATATCGCCATAGAGGATTACGATGTAATCTTACTCGGTTATCCAAACTGGTGGGGCGAAGTGCCGATGTGCGTCTATACATTCATTGAGGGTCACGACTGGACGGGCAAGACCGTGATTCCTTTTATCACCCACGAAGGTAGCGGCATGGGTGGCACTGACCGTAAGATTGCGTCGGCTTGCAAAGGTGCTGAGGTGGCCGTAGGTAAAGGTCTCGCCATGCAGGGGAAAGTGGCTCAGGAAAATAGAGAGCAGGCCCGTAAATCAGTGGAAAATTGGCTTAATAATCTAAAAATTAGCAAATAATATAACTATGGAAACAGTAAAATTAAGAAATGGCGTAGAGATGCCGATAATCGGCTACGGTGTGTATCAGGTTGACCCTGCCGAGTGCGAAAGATGCGTAAGTGATGCACTCAAGGTCGGCTATAGATTGATTGATACAGCTCAGGCTTATAATAATGAGGAGGGAGTGGGAGCTGCTATTGCAAAGAGTGGAATCCCTCGCAATGAGCTTTTCATCGTTTCAAAGGTGTGGATCTCTAATTATGGTTATGAGAAGGCGAAAGCCTCGATAGAGGAGAGCCTGCGCAAACTCGGCACTGACTATATCGACCTCATGCTGCTTCATCAGCCGTTCTGCGACCGTTACGGTGCTTACCGTGCTCTGGAGGAAGCATACAAAGAGGGTAAACTCCGTGCGATAGGTGTAAGCAACTTCTATCCCGACCATCTCATCGACCTCGCAAGCAACGTCGAGATTCCCCCGATGGTGAATCAGGTTGAGACTCATGTGTTCGACCAGCAGATCGAGGCCCAGAAATACATGGAGGAATTCGGTTGCCAGATCATGTCATGGGGACCGTTTGCCGAAGGACGTAATAATTTCTTCACCAATCCCGAACTTGAAGCCATCGGCAATAAATATGGCAAGAGTGTGGCACAGGTTGCACTCCGTTGGCTCATACAGCGTGGCGTGATCGTGATTCCGAAGTCCGTTCATGTCGAACGCATGGAGCAGAACCTCAACATCTTCGACTTCACCCTCAGCGAAGAAGATATGGCTGAAATCGCCAAACTCGACACAGGCAAAAGCCTCTTCTTCGACCACCACGACGGCGAAATGACTAAGCTCTTCATGAGCTGGCGCTAACACGGGCTTAAAATTTACCGATAAAGCAGTAAAAAAATAATGGCATAGTTAACTATGCCATTATTTTTTTTAGACTCGCACTTTGTGAAATAGTTAGGAGCAGTAGTGGGAGAGGGTGGCGATGTCGAGGATCTCTTGGGGGCTGGAGACGATGTGGTCGGCGTAGGCACCGCGCAGTTCGGAGATGGGGCGGAATCCCCAGCTTACCCCCACTGATTCGATGCAGGCACGGCGAGCGGTTTCCATGTCTACGGCCGAGTCTCCTACGAATAGTATGGATGATTTTGGGGTAGGATGCTCGTTGAGCACGGCAAACACTATCGAGGGATCGGGTTTCACGGGGCGGTCTTCCACTTGTCCGAGTATTGCGACAAAAGGAATGTCGGGGAAGAAGTGGCGTATAATGCGATCGGCTGCGGCCTGATATTTGTTTGTGGCTACGGCTATGGCTATCCCTTTTTCACTTAGAGCGCGAAGCAGCTCGGGGATGCCGGGATAAGGTGTGGTATGGTCGGTGCAGTGCTCGTCGTAATATTCACGGAAGAGTGCGAGCAGTTTGTCTAATGTCTCAGCATTGGCATCGGGTTCGGCGCGTTCGATAAGTTTGCGCACGCCGTTGCCGACCATATAATTGTAAGTGGAGAGGGCATGCTCCGAATATCCGAGTGTGCGGAGTGCGTAGTTGCAGGCATCGCCGAGATCGGCTATAGTGTTGAGCAGAGTGCCGTCCAGATCGAAAATTACAAAGGATTTCATTTTTGTTTTTATTTTCAGTAGGGACGCGATAAATCGCGTCCGCTTAGTTTAATGTTTTATTGTTTCGCCTCTCCGAGGCTAAAAATATATAGGCGCATTTCCATAACTCCTAACTTCAAACTCCTAATTCCTAACTAATCAGAAGGGGTATCCGATTGAGAAATGGAAGGAGTGGTCGCGGTGCCAACGGGGATGGATCAGTGGCCACGGGTCCTGACCTATGGCCGGGTTATGTGCTTTCATACCTAAGTCGAAGCGGAGGAGGAAGTATGAGAAATCGAGGCGTATTCCGGCCCCGTAGGCAGCTGCCAATTCTTTGTAAAACTGATTGAATCTGAACATTCCCCCCGGTTGGTTGGGATAGTTACGGATGGTCCATATATTGCCCGCATCTACGAACAATGCTCCTTCGAGAATCCAGAACAGTTTGGCGCGATATTCCACGCTAAGGTCCAGACGGATATCACCACACTGGTTGATAAAATCGCTCACGGAGTTTGTGCCGGGGAATCGGCCGGGACCGAGCGTGCGCACATCCCATCCTCTCACGCCGTTGGCTCCTCCGCCGTAAAATCTTTTCTCGAATGGCATTATGGAGGAGTTGCCATAAGGTACGCCTACGCCGGCACCGACATGGCAGGCGATTGAATTGCGCGGGTTGAAGAGATGCAGATATGAAAAGTCGCCATCGACTTTGGCATATTGTGAATAGTGGATGCCGAACACTTTATACGGCTGCTCATGGAAATTTGAGCGGTGATTTACCAGACTGCTTATCGCAAAGAGGAGATTGCCCGCCACTTCGGCATTTACGCGCACCGTGTAGATGTTGTCCTGAAAAGTATGGTTCCATGGGGTCGACGCGCGCTTATTGGTGTGATAGAAGCTATAGGCCATCATCATGATGAAGTGGTCTTCGTAGCTGTAACGGAGCAGAGGGTTGTCGGGGGCGATTTCGTCCAGGAAATCGTTGGTGCTTTCGGGGAGATAGACATAGTTGATATCTATCGGTTTGAAGACATGGCGATTGCGGTTTACGCGCTCCGACCATTTGTAGCTCCAGCCTGCGGTCGAAATGATGCGGGTGTATTCCGGGCGTTCCTGATAGTTCATCGAGACGTTGAACTCGGTGGTGGCCTTGATGCGTCGTTTGAACTGTTCGCGCAGGAACGGGGCTTTGAATTTCGGGAAATTGATGCCGACCTCACCGCTTAATTCAAGGTAACGGTCATGAATCAGACCGCTGAGGTTTCCGCTGAGCGATTCGTAGGCTCCTCTCACTTTCGTAGTCAGCGTCTCAGACCCGTTGGCGATATTGCGGTGAGTGTAAGTCAATCCGGCTGCCACACCCAAGTCTCCTTCGGAGTTGGTGCCTTCAAGTTCGGCTGAAAAGCTCTGACTTTTTCCGGGAGTGAGGAGGATGTATGCATCGAGGAAGCCGAGGTCTCCGGCGTAACCCACAGGAATAAAACGGATGTTGATAAATTTCAGAATGGAGAGACGTCCGAGAGCATTGTAGGTTGAATTCACCATGCGCTCAGAGTATGGGCGGTTCTTCTGTATGAAGCAATTTTCATTGAGGATTCCCGGGCGCAGATAATGGTTTTTCCCGTAAAGAATGGTGATGTCGCGATATCGGACCGTGTCTTTAGCCTGATAGTTTACGAAATCCTCCGTCACTCCCGGGTTGTAATCCATGATGTAATAGATGTTGCGAACGATATATTCGCGGTGGGTGTCGATCGAGTTGCGGTTCGGCGACTTGTAAGCCGGTTTGACGGTCATGGTCAGGTCTACTTCCTTTGACCCTTCGGTGGTGTCGGCATTGAAGGTTATAAACTCCTTACCGAACGCAAAATAACCGTGATTGCGCAAACGGCTGAGGATATGTTCGCGTTGCAGTTCGAGATTGGAAATATCGAGGGGTGCGCCTGTCTGCACGGCAAAATGAGCGGAATCTTCCATGATGATATGGCGCAGTGTGTCGTTCGGGAAGTTATAGGCTATCGAGCGGATGGTGTGGGGCTTTCCTGCATCAAGGTTATAGACCAACTTCATCTTGCGTTTACGCGGGTTGGCGATTGTGTCTACCGAAACTTTGGCATCAAGAAATCCGGCATTCTCCATGGCTTTGAGGAGTTGCGAAGCGTCGGCTTCTGATGCCTCTTCGTTGAAAATCACCGGGGCCTCGCCGAGTTTGCGGATCCAGCGGTTGGCCCATTTGGTGGAGTCTTTGCCCGACATATTGTAAATACCAAGTCGGAATTTTGCCGACCAGAACATCTTATGGTTAGGTTGCATCCTGACGTAAGAAGAGAGATCTTGCACCTGCAGGCGGCCGGTGGAGTCATTGAGGTTGATCTTTACGTCGTCGAGAAGATATTTCCCCTGAGGCACATGACGAGTCGAAGAGCATGCCGCTAAAATCAGCGTCATTGCTCCGGCAAGTATTGTCGCTATGTAGGTGGGTAATCGCTTCACGGGTGCAAAGATAGGTATTTGTTTTCAGTTTTCAGTTATCGGTTTTCAGATTTCAGCTATCAGTTTTCAGAATTTCGTGCTTGCGCACTCAACACAGTCTACCTCTCACTTATTACTTCTCACTTCTCACTTCTCACCTCTCACTTCCTTCTTGCCGAAGGAGGGGTCGATCTTCACGGAGAAGCAAACGGCGAATGTGGCGAGGCAGCTGAGCATCACGAGCCAGAAGAAGTTGACGTATCCCTGCGGACCTCCCATGCCGAAGATGTTGTAAAGAGAGAAAATCTGGTGCAGCCATCCGGCGAACATTCCCGGTATCATCATCCCGAGAGCCATGAATGCAGTGCAGAATGCATAGTGCGAAGTCTTGCTCTCGCCACGGCTGAAATAGATAAGGTAAAGCATAAAGGCTGTGAAACCGAATCCGTAACCGAACTGTTCAATGAAGATAGCGGAGCAGATAAGGGTGAAGCTCTGCGGCTGGAACATGGCGAGTCCGCAATAGAAGAGACAGGGGAGCGTGAGACACAATGCCATCGGCCATAACCATTTTTTCAAGCCGCCTCGCGAAATCGCGATACCACCGATGATTCCTCCGGCAAGGAGGGCGATAACGCCTACGGTGCCGTTGATGAAGCCGAGGTGGTAAGTCGACAGCCCTAATCCACCTTCGCTGCGAGGGGAGATGAGGAATGGCTGCACGAGCTTGAGGCATAACGCTTCCGGCAGACGGTAGAGGAGCATGAAGAGGAGGGCGGAAACGATATGCGGTTTCCGGAAGAAGGTGACGAAGGTGTTCGCGAAATCGCGAAGAATTGTATTAACGGTTACGCCGGGTACAGGTCGGTCGGCTTCGGATTTTGGCATAAACCGTGTGTGATAAAGTGCTACGAGGAGGAAAAACGCGCCTAAAAGAATGAATATCCAAGACCAGGCCCGGGCAATTTCTCCTGTGTTTTCCTCAAGGTATCCTGCGAGCATCACCAATCCCCCTTGCCCCATCAGCGAGGCGATGCGGTAGAACGTGGAGCGCACTCCGACAAAGGCCGCCTGATCGTGCGCGGAGAGCTCGATCATATAGTAGCCGTCGGCTGCGATGTCGTGTGTGGCGGAAAAGAAAGCGGTGAGCCAGAAGAAAACGAGCGTGGCTGCGAAGAAGAAAGAGGTGGGGAGGAAGAACCCTACGGAGGCGAGGGTGATGGCCATCAGAAACTGCATGGCGATCGTCCAGCCCCGCTTGGTCTTGAAAAGATCTATAAATGGGCTCCAGAAGGGTTTTATCACCCACGGAAGGTAAAGCCATCCGGTAAAGAAGGCCATATCAGTGAGGCTCACCCCCATCTTGTGATATACGAGCACTGCCAACGTGTTGACAGCGAAATAGGGGAGTCCTTCAGCTATGTAGGTGGTCGGGATCCACCACCAAGGTGACTTATGCATGAATGTCAGGATTTAAGAAATGTTGAACGCAGATCGTCGGGGAGCGAATCGGCAAAAGCTGTCTCAGCATATATCCGCCTTGCTATCTCCGGGGTCAGTCTGTCGTAATCTTCAGCGCGGGGCACTATCAGCAGCCCTGCCATATCCACAGCTCCCGGGCTGATTACAAATTTTTCGTCGTCCGGCAGATAATATAACGACGGACGGTGAGCCTTACGCGGGATTATGACTATCCTCAAAAGATGATCTCGGTCAGAGATCCAGAAGAAGGCGTTAATCAGTCCGCTGTCTTGCTTACCTGTGGCGGAATCGACACCGAACGCTTTCGGCACTTTGCTGAGTGCCGACATCCCCTCAATATCGGGCGTTATAACGGCACTGAGGAAGTGAAAAGGGAGGTCTGCTCCGAAATCCTCACTGCTCTTCCACCCCGGTTCATCGGCTGAATGGAATCTTTCGGCAAGTGCGATTAGCGGGAGTTCGGATTTAAGCATCGCCTGACAATGTGCGTGATCCGGTGCGGAGGCTCCGGCGCGAGCTCCGTTATAAAAAATTGCTAACGAGGGTGCTAATTCTGCCATCATCGCCATCTCCAGCGGAATCTCATCCTGAGGCCGATGTTCTTTACTTACAATAGTGAAATGCACCGGCAGAATGGGATAAGGGTTAACCAATAACTCCCAGCCGGCCTCAGGCCATTCGGCACTCATCTGCTCTTCGGGGCGGTTTGATCCGCACAGGAAGCAACTACGCTCTGAGATAGATTTGGAGTCAACGGCGGCCGCCGTGGATCGGATGCGCGCAGGATTCAGCTGAGCGGCTGCGTTCAGATCGCCTAACGCTAAAGGCTTACGCTTGATCTCTTGCAGACGGTCGAAATTGGTCTTGGCTTCCGGCCAGCTCAAAAGCTGGGCTTCAAGGAGGTCATTGATAGCATCGATAGAAAGATGATTCATTCTTAGTGAGAGGTGATAAGTGAGAAGTGATAAGAGATAAGTCTTAAAAGTAATTATTAACCATTAACCATTAACCACTTAAAACGGGAGGTCCGAACCGTTGTCGAACTCATCGAAGTCATCTTCGTCGTCGAAATCCTCGTCATCGCCTTCCCAATAGTCGCCGGGAGCCTGGTCGAAGAATGGCGGGAAATTGGGCCTCGGGCGGTTCTGCATATTGATTCTGACGCGCGCCATAAGTTCGATCGACCGCAGACAATCCTTATAGCTGTGGTTGGCGTTGCTCTTCTCTATGGAGAGGGCAGCATCCGAATTCCCTTCCCAGCGGCGGCAGAGGTAGAGGGGTGTGTAGATGCGGCCGATGCTGTATTCGCGACTGATGCGCAGGGCCATAGCGTAATCCTCGCCGTAGCTGACGTTCGGGAAGAGGAAACGACGGGCTATCGGGGTGAAGAATGCTCTCGGTGCTCCGAAGCCATGAATGCGCAGCGCGTTGTTCGGGCCGTTGGTGTCGGTCCATTCGTCGTGTGTGATGATGCCCGGAGGGAGGGGATTGCCATCGAAGTCCACCATTGCGTAGCTACCGATAACCATTGCGTAGTTTCCGGCATGGAAATGATTTACCACCTGTGTCAGCACCGAGTCGGAATTGTAGAGATCGTCGGAATCCAGCTGCACGGCAAATCGTCCGCATTGTTCCGAAAGGATTGCGCGGTTCCAGCATCCGCCGATACCGAGATTTTCCGATGCACTGACCTTGATCAGCACGAGGCGCGGATCGGTGACATTTTCGAGGAGTTCGCGTGTGCCGTCGGTGGAATCATTATCAACCACAATCACGTTATAGTCGAAATCGCATTTCTGTGAGAGCGCGGAGTTGACGGCATCCATCACAGTCCGCACGCGGTTGCGCACCGGGATGATGACTGAGGCTTCGACCGGAAAACGTCCGGCCTTGTAGTCTACAGACGCCGATCCGGGGGAAACAAGTCCGTCGATCTGCCGGAGATGTTCGGTCAGAGCCTTTTCCATCTGCAGCTGATATTCCTTGTTGCGTGGATTTACATAATCATGCTGCTGCTCGCCGCTCTTACGGTAGTCGACACGTTCGGCTGTGTAGAGGTATTCCGGAATCATCGCCATCATCTTACCGATCGTGATGCGGAGGCGCATGGCATACCAACCGCCGTCGAGCATCGAGGATTCGGCATCGGTGAAATCCTCTGTCGCTGCGAGAACATCGGCGGTGTTGAGGAGCACAAGCGGTCCGAAGTCGAAATCGTCACGCACCGAACCGGGCTGGTAATCGATTACGGGATGCTGAATCACGGTGCCGTCGGCGTTCTTCTCGCGATAGTATGAATAGGTGAGTGTGGAATCTATCTCTTCAGCCACTTCCGTGAGGCGATGGATGCAATGGTCGTCCATTATGATTTCGCGGTCGTCGAGGCGCACGAGCACATATTGCTCCAGCGGCATGCGGAAAATCTCCTCACGAAGGTCGTTGACTGTGGTAAAGCGAATGATGTTCATTTAGTTAAGTATAAAGTAATAAGTAAGAAGTAATAAATAAAAAGTATAAAGAGTTAATTATTAACCATTAACTCCTTTATTGGAGGAAGCGCGACATGATGCGGTCGCGTTCGGATTCGTCAATGATTGCCTCGAAGGGCACCGACATTATGAGGTTCATCCCTTTTCCACGTGGAATCACATAGCCGGCGGGAGCGTCGTTGTCGGTGAATGTGTAGATCACTTAGCACTACACAACTGTAGCAAGTGTGAGAGGGTCGGGATGCTGCACGATGTAGTTGTCCTTGTTGTAAGTAGAGGAGTATTTCACCGTGTGGCCCGTTGTTGAGCGCAGTGTGCCGGAGCGCGAGGGGGCAATAGTGTCGGGCACAACGCCCATCACCACTTCGCTGAAATGGCGGTCGTCGGCACCATATTTCGCACTTTGCAGATCGGAAACCACATTCTCACCAGTAATCATGAGCTTGCCCCCATGGTCTGAGAATATCTGCAGCTGACGTTCAAGCTCGGGTGTGAACGTGCGGTGATTGATTCCACTTTTGCCGTTACCTACGATACCCGCTTTCTGGCGACCGAGAATAAGGTCGATGGCCTTATAATTGTTGAGCTTGACATTGCCTGACTCCACTGCGCCTACAGATGCCGATACAAATCCGTGTGCGGTCTTGGCTATCGACTTGCCGTGTAGGGCCGGGTAGTCGAACGTGTTGCCGGCGATGATCTGCGTCACCTGATTGTTGGAACTTTGACCGAAGGCGTTTCCGGCATTGCGGTTGAACTCCATCTGCGGACCCGTGAAGGAGATGTCGCGGAGATAGGGCACGCCGAAATCGCTGTCGGCCTTGAATCCGGCGTAATTGCCGTCAATATATTTCTCAGGTCCGCTGACACGGGTGAAGCCGTTGATTATCAGCACAGGGTCTTTATCTCCCGGGGCCTCACGCATCGCTAATGTCTCGGAAGGGAATGAGAGACCGCCGGCGTTTGCGGCAACCACGCGGAAGCTGTGTATTTCGTTGTCGGCCACTTTGAGTTCATAATGAGTCTTGGTTGTCTCGCCGATCTTGTGGAAGCCGAGTTCACCCTCGTTTCTGCCGAGGATGATATATTTGTCGGGCATCGCGGTTTCCTCGATCGGGTCGGGAGTGGGTTGCCATGAGAGGCGGTAATGGTTTTTGTTTTCTCTTGTGATTGCGAAATCTTTCACGGGCAGAGGCTGGATCACAACTTCGCGGTCCTTGCGTTCGCCGAGGAAGCGTGCGATACCTTTATAGATCGCGCGGCTCACGGTGAAGCGGAAACCGGGGTCAAGACCGTACATCATATCGGCGAAATTCTGATGACTCAAAAGCTCGATAAGTGTTGTCGGCACTTCCGGCACACGCGCCTCGACGTATGATTTATCCCACATCGAGCGGCGTGTCCAAGAGGGTTCGTACTGACGGCGGATGTCGCCGGTGATCTGACGCATGATGAGGTCGGTGAGCATTCGCGAGTTGATTCGGGGAGTGCCGTCGCGGTAGCTGTCGCCGTTTTGCGAAAAGTAGATTCCGAGTGTGCCCACAAATGAGTCGTCCGCACGTTTGCCTGCATCGCTGTGGAGCGCAAAAGCCATGTCGACCGGGATGTTGAGACCTTCGTGGTTGGGAAGCACACGCGAACCTCCGGCAAGATAGTTGACCCAATGTCCTCGTGAGGTGTAGTCATCCTTATAATCGTCGTTGCCGTGATAGGGGGAATAGACATTTTCCGGGAATCCGGCCCAGTGAAGCCAATAGCGGGCACCTTCAAGGAAACGGGGCATGCCTGAAGTGCGGAATGACGGCATTCTTCCGGATGCCGGAGCACTCGGCGCGGATGCTCCGGTCACGGTCGGATCAGCGGGCATGGAGGTGCTTGCCGGTTCACTATCGGGAGTTTCCGGTGACTTGTCATCGGAAACGGTGTCATTCTCTTCGTCAGATTCTTCGTCATCTCCTTCATCGTCGCCCTCGTCGTTGGCGTTGGCGATTTCAGGTGTCGAGGGGTCGTAATATACGTCAGAACGGCGTTCGGAGCGGGCGATGTTGCCCATGCCCCCTCCGATTTTGACAGCATCGGCGGTGAGGATGCGGTCGGCATTCTCGGAAATGTTGGAGAGCGTTACGATCGGCTCTTTGTCGCTGTAACCCTTGGTGAGGGGGAATGTGCCGAGATATATCCATGTGCCTCCGCCCATTGTCTGGTTGACACGGAATTCCTTGGAGCCACCGGAATAATTCACGGTGTAATGCGCATCTTCCGCTGAATTGGGGAAAGATTTGTAGCTTATATATACGGCATACTCCCCATCTTCGGGAATGTCGGCATACCATGCCGCTACTGAGGGCTTTCCGCTCGTGACGGTCTGTGTCTGGCGGTAAGTGCCGTTCTCGAATGGATTCTCAGTGTCTCGGAAATCCGGGAGGTCATAGATGAATCCGTCAAGGTCGCCGGTTATCCACGGCTTCGAGCCGGTCATCTCCTTATAATAGGGCTGCGAGAAGATCTGACCCGACTCGTTGGTGTCGTTGTCAACGATAACTTCGTTGGGGTTGGTGTCTCTTTCGCGCGGAAGCATAACGTAGGCCCCTGCGTTTTCAAGCATCGGCACAAGGAACGGCAATACATAGCTCATAGTGTACGTGTCTTCAACCGATTGGAAAAGGAAAGGTCGCTGCCAGCACCATCCTCCCGTCTTATAATAGCGTCCGTGGGAATGCCAGAGGGCTATGATATCGTTCTCAAGCCCTTTCGTGGGATGAATGTATGGATTGGCTTCGACCACAAAAGGGGGATTCTTGCGGAACTGTTCGGGAAGCTTATCGACCTTGTTGATGTAATAGGCAAGCGAACGCTGGCCGACGTTGAGTGTGACGCGATAGTCAGCCAAAGAGTCAGGAAGGGCCAGAGTTACATGGCGGGATAAAGAGTCAATCAGTTCGCGGGTCACGGGTAGATAAGTGAAGTTCTCGTTGAGCGACACACGGGCGATGCGCGAGATAGAATCACGCTTGACGCTGTTTACGCGCAGACCTCCGGGATTCCATGCCGAAGGAATCCATGCCATAAGTTTATCGTTGACGGCAAGTGTCAGCGAATCGTTCGACGGCACTTCAGGGGGCGGAGCTACAGGGGCCGGTTGGCGGCGTGATGATTTTGACGATTTCCGTGAATAACGCTTCTTGCGGCTCTTTGATTTGCTTGAAGATCGCTTACTTACGGATGTGGTTCTTCCTTTGGATCGTTTCTTTGCAGCGTATGACTCAGTGGCATCAAAACAAGCTGCGGCTACTATTACGGCTATTAAAATATATAGGAATCTGCGGAATTTCATCTCTTTGAATTTATGAATCTACAAAATTGTACAAAGTTATCAAAATTTCGGGTGGTTTGCAAGAGCGAAAAGGGGAGTTGTAAAAGTAAATCAAAAGGATGGGTCTAAAATTTGTTAAATAGGGATTAATATGTTAACTTCGCATCTAAGATAAAATGATTATCTTGAATAGGGCCTTTAAGGACAAAGATAGCCCCTTAGGGGCGCATCAATAATAACCCCTCACGAAGCGTAGCGGAGTGTGGGGTTGAGACACAGACCCCATATACCCCCTCCCTGCGCGGCCTACGCCGTGCAGGGAGGGGAGAGTAGGAAAATGTAAAATCATTACACATTTAACATTTATATAAATGGCAACTAAACCTTTTCACTATCAGGAAATGTTTCCTCTCGGTCCCGACACAACCGAGTATCAGCTGATCACCAAAGACCATGTCAAGGTGGAGAACTGGAACGGGCATGAGATGCTCGTAGTTGAGCCCGAGGCTCTTACGCTTCTTGCTAATGTAGCATCACATAACTGCTCGTTCATGCTCCGTCGCGAGCACAACGAGATGGTGGCTAAGATCCTCCGTGATCCCGAGGCTTCTGAAAACGACAAATATGTAGCCCTCACAATGCTCCGCAACGCTGAGGTGGCTGCTAAGGGTGTGCTTCCTTTCTGTCAGGATACAGGTACCTCCATCTGCGCCGCTTACAAGGGTCAGCAGGTATGGACCGGTTGCGACGATGAGGAGAAGATTTCCGAGGGTGTTTACAAGACCTACACTGAAAACAACCTCCGCTATTCGCAGAACGCTCCCCTCACAATGTACGATGAAGTGAACACAGGCTGCAACCTCCCCGCCCAGATCGAGATTCACGCTTGCGAAGGTATGGAATATAACTTCCTCTTCGTGGCTAAGGGTGGTGGCTCCGCCAACAAGACTTACCTCTATCAGGAGACAAAGGCTATCCTCAACAAGAAGACACTCGTTCCCTTCCTTATCGAGAAGATGAAGACCCTCGGAACAGCCGCTTGTCCTCCTTATCACATCGCATTCGTAATCGGTGGCACTTCAGCCGAGGCTAACCTCGCCGCTGTGAAGAAAGCATCTGTGAAATATTACGACAACCTCCCTACTCACGGCAACGAGTACGGTCACGCTTTCCGCGACATCGAGCTTGAGAAAGAACTTCTCGAAGCAGCACAGTGCCTCGGTCTCGGCGCTCAGTTCGGCGGTAAATATTTCGCTCACGACATCCGTGTGATCCGTATGCCCCGTCACGGTGCTTCCTGCCCCGTAGGTATGGGTGTAAGCTGCTCTGCCGACCGTAACGTGAAGGCCAAAATCAACAAAGATGGTCTTTGGATCGAGAAACTCGACGAATTCCCCGGCGAACTCATTCCCGAAGAGATGCGCAACGCCGGCGAAGGTGAGGTTGTAAAAATCGACCTTAACCGTCCGATGGCCGAGATTCTCGAAGAACTCAACAAATATCCGGTATCTACACGTCTTTCGCTCAAAGGCACAATCATCGTAGGCCGCGACATCGCTCATGCCAAGATCAAAGAACGTCTCGACGCCGGCGAACCGATGCCTCAGTACCTCAAAGATCATCCTATCTATTATGCAGGTCCCGCCAAGAAACCGGAAGGAATGCCCTCTGGCTCATTCGGACCCACAACTGCAGGCCGTATGGACTCATATGTAGACCAGTTCCAGGCCGCAGGCGGCTCAATGGTGATGATCGCCAAAGGTAACCGTAGCCAGCAGGTAACAGATGCCTGTAAAAAGCATGGTGGTTTCTACCTCGGTTCAATCGGTGGACCGGCCGCTATCCTCGCCAAGAACTCAATCAAGAGCGTTGAATGTCTTGAATATCCCGAACTCGGCATGGAAGCCATCTGGAAAATCGAAGTTGAGGACTTCCCCGCCTTCATCCTCGTAGACAACAAAGGCAACGACTTCTTCAAGCAGATCAAGCCCCGCTGCCCGATGGATTGCAAATAATCGATAGAACATAGATATACAAAAATAAAGGCTTCCTTGCGGAGGCCTTTATTTTTGTATATCTATGCTCACTGCGTTCGCATCACGATCTATTGCGATGCGCAATGGGATTAGTCGGGGT
>JAIEAO010000021.1 GCA_029071345.1 Muribaculaceae bacterium
ATTTAATACAATGAAATTACATAAAGTTAACATTGATAAATTGGAACAATCGTTTGTTTACGATGAGGAGGTAATCAAAGATATTACAAGCAAGGAAAATAACGGGATAATAAGAATTAGTGAGAATGTTGTACTAGTGCAATCCACAATAGAGCGCAATTTCAAATTTTGCTATAAGGTAAATCTTGAAACGGAAGAAGAAACTATTACTTTAGGTTACTTGTATTGGGGAAGTAACAATAAATGGTTAAACTGCATCTATTTCAAAGTTTTCAATAAAAGATTGTACGATAACACGAATGTTAAGGTCAATGAGATAGGTGATTTGCTTGGGCTTAAAATCAAAAGATCTCCAAATATCGAGATTGCTGTGGATTTTAACTTCAATGTAGTTGACAAGATTTATGAATTGTTCAAAAGGGAAAATCTAGAGGTAATAATTCTCAATAGATTGATTAAAAAGGACGAATATGTACCAGAATTGTTGAACAATGGCAAAGGCACTTTAATTAATCCTTACAAATTCAAAGGTTTTTACATTAGAGGGCGAGATAAGCACAGATTGGAGTTGAATGCTTATGACAAGACTATGGAGATAAAAGAATCAAGCCATAAGGAGTATATCATGGAAGCGGAGGGATTCGAGCACATCTATAGGCTGGAAGTAAGGGTAAATGGGGTGCAGTTATACAAGACGCTAAAAGCACTTGGAATTTCACGTGTTGAATTTATATCGAGAATTTACGAGCCTGAAGTACAATTTAAAGTGTGGGAGAATATTTTTGATAGATTGTTGAGATTTAGAACTAGTGGCAAAAGGGAATGTGAGAGGATTTTGGATTTATTAATGGCAGATGATGTAATGGTAAAGCGCGAGCCTGCAAATGGGGCTAAACACCCTTTAAAACGCCTTATAAGGCATATTATAAAGAGTGCTTAGCGCACGTCTATGATATAGATTCAAATAAAGAGCCTATTTCGCTTTCCCACATTGTAACTAGATTGTGTAAATGTACTTTTCTCTCTTTGATAGGAGCATTTGTATTAAATATATCCTTTATCTTGTCTAATTTTTCAAGATTGAGACCTTTTATTATCTCTCCCTCGCGCATGGAAATAAGTCTC
This sequence comes from Muribaculaceae bacterium, assembly GCA_029071345.1. Classification (GTDB taxonomy): domain Bacteria; phylum Bacteroidota; class Bacteroidia; order Bacteroidales; family Muribaculaceae; genus Lepagella. The sequence continues at coordinate 1,126 of JAIEAO010000021.1, forward strand.
ACAAGAGTGTCAAAATCCTCAATTTCTATATAATCATCTGAATCTACGCCTAAAAAATTGAGTACTCGTTTTGCCTCATCTATGCTGTTGGGTAAAGATTTCAGTTGTGGGTGAGAATTATAATCTTGTTGAGGCTGCTTGTTGGTATCTCCCAAAATTTCCAAGCGTTCGCAAGGCTCTGAATTGTCGAATAAACGCCTATCAAATGTTGTAGATTTATCATAATGCTCGACCATTTTCAATGATTGCCCTGTGTATCCTTTAATATCTTGATAATTCCAACCGTGAATTTTCAAAATACTTACAAATGTTCGTCTACCAGTATGAGAGTGAATCAAATCTGTTCTATTAACTTCCGTTACAGTCGGCTTGTCATTACCTTGATAGTGCCTTGCTATTTGTTCTGTTCCACAGATACCCGCTTCTTTCGCAATGCGTCCAATGTTATTATTTATCTTTTTTTCTATGTCAATTATAGGTAATTTTGTGTACTTGTTTAGAATGTTGATTGCTAAGGGGAATATTATATCAATTTTGATTTTATGAGAGCATTTTTGTTGAACTAGTTTTAAACATGTAATTCCATCAATTTTCTCAATGCCACCTTGAAATTTTTTTAAATCACCTACGCGCTGACCTGTGAGACATAGCAATAGGAACATATCTCTTATCTCTTCATCAGTTTTAGAGGTCGGGCTATACTTCCATAATTTTATTACTTCACTATCTCTTAATGCTATTTCATTATTGCTGCTTGTTTTATTAGCAAGTTGGCGAGACACGAGAGTATTGGCTTTTTCTCTTGAGATGTATTCAATGGGTACGCACTTTATTGCTGCTACAGCGTACTTGATGATACTGTTTAATGTTGCCATTGCATAACTCCGGCCGTTGTTGGTATAATTACCAGCATTTAGCCATTCGGCAAACTCATATATTAAATTTGTATCGATCATATCGAAACTACTAATAGGCTCACGCCTTGCATTTGAAAACGCTGTAAATGCTTTTAGTCCTTTCCCTATATAGTTGTTTTGTCTCGTCTTTTCGCTTAATTGTGTATTATTTTCTATAGATTGTTTTATCGTTTCAAAGACATCAATAGATTGTTTCTGTTGTGGTTGTCTGTTTGTTTTTCTATTCATATATTCTTTAAATTCATTATGAAAATTGGCAACTCTACTTGGGTTGTTGTGAAGATAATTAATAAAATTCGTATAATGAGAAATATATGTTTCAATGTTCTCGTTGGCAAGCGAGTTGTTGAGGTTGTCAAGATTGCTTAACAGCGGCGATATAAACGCCCTATGTTTATCTTTGCACCATTGAGACGCTAAAACCTTGCAACGAATATTGATTCTTGAACGTTTCCCCATGTGCCATACTTCTAAGTATGGATACACATATATAGAGGATTTCTTTACGAGGATTTTAGGGGTTGTTTTTACAAAATGTTGTTCCATTTTTTTTACGGCGATTTCTTACGGTGGTCATTTATTATCAAACGCCTACAAAAGTTAGAAACACACATAAATACCAATTAATCAACAGTTTTTACAACTCTAGAATAAATTAACATAAAAAATAAAAAATCAGTAAGTTTATGTTGTCTAACTTACTGACTTACTGTGGAGTATAGCGGACTCGAACCGCTCACCTCGACACTGCCAGTGTCGCGCTCTAGCCAGATGAGCTAATACCCCTTCAATATTTTCGATGCAAAGATAATTAAATTTTTTTATTCTCCAAAATATTTTGTTATTAGTTTTCAGTTTTCAGAAATTTTGAGATAAGTTTTCTGTAGTCAGTTTTATGTTAGAGATTAGGGGTTATAATCTCCTTATTCTATCTGTCAGTTCTTTCATTCTTTGCATGAGTTCATCAAATGAAAGACTCTGCTCTTCAAATATGAAGTGATCTCGCATTGATTTATAGTCTTTTTCCCATTCTTTTATTATTGATGACGGTGGAATAAATGACAATGTAGATGGATGATGCAAGTCATAATTAATGCCATCTATCTTATTGAAAACCGAGCGGTGAGTAACCACATTGTTATACAGCTCTCTATCTTCTATCGATTTCCCATATACTGTATTCATGATCTTTTCGATGTCATAGAGATGGCGGCTCATTCGCTTGCTTCGAGGATTATCCTTTTGAAACTCCTCATGCAACAAGAATATCTTTTCAAGAAAAGTTCGGGTGGGTATGACCGTAGGAAACTTCACCTCTACATCTTCTTCCTCCTTAAGAATCTCCGACATAAAACTCCGTAGGGTTTTAACCTCTATCGGCTCGTCCATCGACAGACAGCTGATTTCAATTTTAACCTTTGGCTCAATATACTCCGATTCATTCGGTATAATTGATTTGTAATGGACGAAGATCGTTGATGGATGTGTCGTTGCCCTAAGTTCGGATATATTGCCATCATTGTCTGTTCGAGTTAGCTCCGGCTCTACATGGAAATCAACGATTCCCATTCTATTGAGAGCCTCTGATATCTCGTCGGGCAACTCACGTATGATATAATGACGCGCTGCTCGTCTTACTTTCGCTAACTGATTGCCTGACGTGGAAGATATTGCAAATATACCCTCTCTGCGCATGGCAATGTCTATATCTTCACTAAAACGGTGAATCAAGTTCCAACCCTTTGATAAGGATGTTCCTCCTTTGAAAGACATAAGGTCGAAATGGCGAGTGGTTGATAATGCTTTAAGAACCATTGTGACCCACCAATCTTTTTCTATAGCCAATTGTGGCAGATGAGTTTTTGCAGATGTAATCTCGAGGACATCAAGTCGCTCCTCAATACCTAATTGTTGCCAATGTTTCATTGATGTGTCACTCTCTTTATTATTTTTTGAATCCATGCGGGTGCGAGCTGTAAATCTTCATGAAGATATTGATCTTGCTCTTTGTCAATGTACTGCCTTAAGGCTTCATATTCTGATCCCGACATATTATCCTCACCTATTTCTCTAATACCCTGAATCAGCAATGGCATTGCTCTCCCTTTTGCAGCGAAATTTTTAGGAGAGGCATGACGAAATGAGATTTTTCGATCACCTATTTTTATAGTTCGAGTAGACCCTGTGGTAATATAAGATAAATTCAGGGGCACCTGTGAGGATAATCCTATTATATTTGCCGCCGTACTTCCAGTAGGCAATATCTCACTCTTATCCCGATCCGCTATTTCTTTAGCTATTTTTTCAAGGGGTACCGGCACCGGACCGAATCTCGAAACTTTGGGCTTTATATAAATGCCGTGCCCGGCTTTTTCAAGTATGCCTGTTATTGTTGCTTCATGCAATATTTTTCTGATTGTTTCAGCTGCTCCTAAATCGACATAATCTGATATGAAGAATATTGAATGAGGTTGGCTCTCATGAATACTCTTCATAACAGAATCTTTAATATTTCCTCGTGGTGAATTATTCATTTTAACATATCTTAGCACCGAAATGTTTCAAATATTTCGGTGCTAAGATAATCATTTTATTTTATTCTCCAAAATGTTTTTTCGATTATCGCTTTTTTCAGTTTTCAATAGGAACGCACGGTTCTTGCGTCCGACATAACGCCTGCACTCCGTGACGTCGAGAAGGTAGGCTCGTTTGCTCGCAAACGTAGCCCGGTCGTGGTGGCTGCAGTTGCGAGCAACTGCGCCTACAATGCCTTACGGAGTTTTCCAAACCTCAGCAAAGAGTAGCTGTTGGAGCTGATCTGATATCATTTCATGCACCATGTTACATTGTGCTGAGATTTTTATTTTAAATCTCGCAGATTAAGCGTAACTTTGTACAATCTATAACGTAAAATACAAACTTTAACGTAATACATATATGTTAAGAAAAATCTTTTTGGCTGCTTGCATCGGCCTGACATCTATGACTGGTTTTTCTCAGTCGATCGATGAGAAAATTGCCAATGTAATTAATAGCGCTGACTGGTTTGCGCTTGATTCTATCTACCGTTCTGCGCCTAAAGACTCAATTGATCCCTATATCGAAATATTATCCCGTGGTATGCTGGGACACCGATTTAATCATCCGGATGTATCAATCCCTGCATTTCAAGAAGCATTCGACACTCAATCCGAAAATCTTGATTTGGAAACTATGGTTAGTGCCGCTATATTTTTGGGTAAGGACTTAAGCAAAATGGGACAAAATGAATTAGCCGCATCAGTGATAAATCAGGCATTAGATGTAACCCGACAGGATCTTGATTCCGTGATGGTTTCCGAACTTACGTCACAAGCCAACCGGTATACCGGTCTTGCTGCCTATAATCCTTATCAAATTCAGTTCAACGGCGACAGCATAGGGAAGGTGCCTTTTGCTATCGTACCCATAGGCCCGGCGGATAAGGGAGGTGTTATGATGCGACTTAGAGAGAGTTCGATCAACGGAATGCCGGCAGATATTATTTTCGATACCGGATGCACATTCAGTATAATTTCTCCGGAAATGGCGGAAAAGTATGGTCTGATACCTTTGGAAGGCACAAAAGCTACTATGCTCGGTATGGGCAAAACTGACGGGTATTTTGCTATTGCCAAGGAGCTGCAATTAGGGAATATTACTGTAAGGGATGTTCCTTTTTCTGTCACCTCCATAGCATCTAACCATAGTGAGGCGGACCAATATCTTGACGATATCAAAATTATTTTGGGAAACGATGTGATGCTTCAACTTAAAGAGATAACCATCGATTTCATTACAAACAATCTGACCATACCATCAAAGGCACCATTCATCCCTGTTAAGACAGATGCCAAGCCAAATATGTGCTTCACACCCACATATCTTTTACTCTGTAAGTGTGAAATTCATAACAATCCTGTACTAATGCTTATCGACAGCGGGTATGTACATTATGCGACTATCGGCGAAGCGTTCTTTGAAAACAATAAGCAGTATGTATTGGATAATGGAATCAAGGACACCGTCAGAGAGGCAGGCATAGGTGGCTTTAGCCTAAATGAACGCTATATGGTTCCAAATATGAAAATTTCATTGGGCGGACACACTTCGGAAATTCCCGATATTGGTATACGAACCCGGCCGGAAGTAGGAGCATTGGGTAGCGAAGGAGATGGCGTGATAGGATTACGAACTCTTATGTTATACTCATTTGTTCGTTTCAATTTTGTTGACTTTGTATTGACGACCGGAACTCCCCGAGACACTCATCTAAGATAATTCTGCGTCTTATTTGAAGGTGTCGGGGAGGTCGTTTTCGTAGAGCACGGTGTCGCCTTTGGCGAGGAGGGTACCGAGTACCTGCTGCGCTTCGTTGAAGCTGTCTACGATATAGACGCTGTCTTCGCCCATACCGCCGGCTTTTACACCCTCTACGAGTGCGTCGCGGTTGTATTCGCCGACGATGATGGCGATGTCGAGGTGTTTGCCGATCTCTTCACCGAGTTTGCGGTTGAGGTTGAACTGTTCCGATCCAAGTTCGATCATGCCGGGGGTGACGATGATTCGTTTGCCGTCGGTGAAGTGTGAAAGTACGTCGACGGCCATCTTCGAACCGGCAGGGTTGGAGTTGAAGGCATCGTCGATGATGGTGACTCCGCCGGGGGTACGTTTCATGCTCAGGCGGTGCTCTACCTGCTCGATAGAACCAACTGCGTAACGGATTTTGTCTTTTTCCACCCCTAAAGCAACCGCTATGCAAACGGCGGCGAGAAGGTCGGAAACGTTACATTCACCGAGGAGGCGGGTCTGTAGAGGAAGTTCGAAGCCATCGGGACCAACTACGGTAAAGGTGGTGCCTGACGGGGTGTATTTCACATCCACTGCCTTGTAATCTGCGTTCTTCGGATTGGTTACGGCATATCTTACCGCGGGAACGTTGTTGACAGCGCGGTTAGCGCACATCTCGAAGTCGTTATTTATTACAGCGAGTCCATCGGAGGGAAGCGAATCTACGAGTTCAAATTTCGTAGACTGCACGTTTTCGATGGATTTGAACGACTCAAGGTGCATCGGTCCGACAGCGGTAACAATACCCATCTGCGGATGTACGATGTCGCAGATCTCCTTGATGTCGCCCTTTTGTTTCGCCCCCATCTCGCAGATGAAGATTTCGTTGTAGGGCTTCAGATATTCACGTACGGTGCGCACAACCCCCATCGGCGTGTTGAACGATCCGGGAGTCATGAGAACGTCATATTTCTCCGAGAGGATGCGGTGGAGGTAATGCTTTGTGCTTGTCTTGCCGTAAGAACCTGTGATTCCGACGATGGTAAGATTAGGCATAGAACGGAGTATGCGTTTGGCATCGTTGATGTAACGCTGCTGAATCATCTTCTCAACGGGGATAAGGATTAGGCTTGCGACCATCATCGGCACGAAAGAGCAGATTGTCAGAATCAGCAGGAAGCCCATGATTATGGCGGGAGTCTGATAGTAGCCCCATTCCGGGCCTTGATGTAATCCGGCGAAGATCATGGCTAAATAAGCACCCACGCCGAGAACTGCGGTCAGTATGTAAAGACGCCAGACACGCTTTGTGAATACGAGCGGTTTCTTGTATTTCTTGGTGAAGATAAGGTAAATCTTCACCAAAGCCATCAGCGCAACGATCAACCCCGAACCGGCAGCGGGAAGGAGCGTCGACATCACGAGGAACAACGCCGCCAAGTCAACCAATCGCCAGGGGGATGCGAGATTATCCTTCAGCCAACGCCAATAACGCTCGATGCGGTAGGAATTTTGCTGAAACATCTGAATATCATACTTGAAATTCAGAATCATATATATGCCTAAGATGGCGTAGATGGTAATAAAAAAAGCACTCATAATTTTAATTAATTCAGTTGTTATCCGAGGAGGAATTTGCGAAGCACGGCTCGGAAACCGTGGGGATTGTCGAGGAAAGAGTAATGTCCGCAATCGGGCCAGCTCACAAGACCCGCATCGGGAATCATTTTCTCCATCAGTTTTGCATCCGAAAGGGGAGTGGCCTTATCCTGTTCGCCCCAAAGCAGAAGCGTTGAAGCCTTGATTTGGGGAAGGTAATCCGTAAGGTCCTCATTGACGCAACGGCTCATGACCGAGCGCATCATCGGCGACGAGTTGTTATAATCCGCAGAACCGGCTTTGCCGCGCCAACGGTCGATCATCTTCCCGCCCGTCTTCTTGCCGAAGATAAGAGGAAACACCTTCTTCGCAGTCTTGAAGCTATAGACCTTGAGGTAATATTTGAGCGGACGTTTCGGAGGAATACCGGCGGCATCGACCAAAACGATACGGCTGATCGGATTGCGTGCGCCCATCATAATCGAAACGCGCCCACCGAAAGAGTGACCGATAAGCACCGGATCCTTGATGTTGAGGTCATTGCAGAACTTCTCCATAAGGGTGGTGAAATCCCCCACACCCCATGCCGATTCAGGATCGGGCGATGCGCCATGACCCGGCAGATCCACGTTGAAAACGTGCATCTTATCGTTGAGCGAGTCGGCAATCCACTTAACTGTAGAATGATTGCAACCCCAGCCGTGCATCAGCAGAACTTGTTTCCCGTTCTCGGGTCCCGTCTCCTCATAATGCACCCTTTGGCCGTCTATGATAATATCCTTTTCCATTGCAAATGCAAATTTACTAAAAATTTATTATCCTCGGAATAATCAGGCGATTTTTGATTTCACGACGGGGCGGAACTGGAGGGAGAGGCCGAGGCCGCGGACGGCGAGGAAACCGAGGAAGGCGATCCAGAGGATGCGGTTGCCTGTCGCGGGGTGATCACTGAATGGGTAGATGTGCCACCCTACGGCTATTACGGAGGCAAAGAGAAGTGAGGCGGCAAGTGTGGTCAGGAACATTCTCCGAGTAGCGGTAAGGCCGATGAAGACGCCGTCGAAGAGGAATGCCCAGACTGCGATCGGCGGTAGAATCCAGATGTAGAGCGACATGGCGTTGATGGCTTCCCTTACGGTTTCAACATCGGTGAGTAGTGAGGTGATGAGGGGTGAGCCGAAGAAATAGATGAGCATAAAAGATAAAGCCATAGCCGCGCACCATAACGCCAATTGTCGGGTGATATGGAAGACTCCGGGAATGTTTTTCGCACCGATGTTCTTGCCAACAAGTGCTTCGGCTGCGAAAGAGTAACCATCCATGAAGTAGGAGAAGAAGAGGAAGAACTGCAGCATTATCGTATTGACAGCCATTGTCAGGTCGCCCATTCGCGCTCCTATAGCTGTTATTGACATCGACACCGACATCATGCAGACCGAGCGGAGGAAGAGGTCGCCCCCGACTTTAAAGAATCTTCCCGGTTGATTAACTTTTGACGAAAACCGAGTGAAAATCCTGAGGGAATAACGTTTGCGGAGCGCAACGACAATAATAGCCGCCAGTGCCACGCCGGCCCAGTTTGCGATCATCGTACCCATTGCCACCCCGGGGAATCCGGCCTTGAACACAAAGACGGCGCACACGCTCGCCGCGATGTTGAAGAGGTTCATGGAGATGGATATGCACATAGGCACGACGGTGTTCTGCATACCGATAAACCAGCCGTTGACAGATAAGGTGACGAGCAGGGGAGGGATACCCCAGACGCATATCCTAAAATATAGCGTTGCCATCTCGTAGACCTCCGGGCTCGGAGCGATTACATCCATGAATAGCTTTAGCAGAGGGATATGGATGGCGATTACTACAACTCCAAGCAAAAGGGCGAGGAGCACCGCCTGATGAAATATAGAGCTGCAGCGGTCGAAGTCCTTGGCGCCGTAAGCCTCGGCGGTGAGACCGGTGGTGCCCATCCGAAGGAAGCCGCACAGCCACAGCACCACATTAAATATAGTGCTTCCCGCGGCCACGGCCGCCAGATAGATTTCCGAGCCGAGATGCCCGGTGATGGCTGTGTCGCAGATGCCGAGCAAGGGTATGGTAATATTGCTTGCAATCGCGGGGAGAGCAAGCTTCAGTATAGCTT
>JAIEAO010000022.1 GCA_029071345.1 Muribaculaceae bacterium
GAATATGATACCGCTCGAATATTTTTCGGAGAACGGGAAATAGCCGAACGGGAGCGCGAGCGGCAGGGGCACATCTGCTAACACCATATAGACGGGGCCGGTGACGACATCTTTTTTCGGACGCATCTTGCCTCGGGTGATCTGGAAATAGAAGTGCGGATGCTCATGGTCTTCGCAGGTGGTGTATTTACCGTCCTGAAGGAAGAAGCTTCCGTCGGGATTTTTCTTCGCCACGCCACCGATGATGTAACCCTCATCCTGCTCCGTTATTACCTGAGTGATATAGCCTCGCTCGGTCTTGAAGTTATATTTCATCAGCTTGGATTCGTAGGAATCGCCGCCATCGTTGAAGACAGGATTTCCTTGAATAACACCGAGAGAATCGGGCACGCCTTCAGCGTAGACAGTGGAGCTGTCAAGTTCGATTCTGATCTGTGCGGCTTTTAGGTCAAGGTCTCCATAGTCCACGTCGCCGTCGCCGTAGAGATATGCGTTTTTCTGACCGATCATCACCAGTGAGTCTTTGGCTGAGAAGACGATAGCGTTTTCTATGTCGACTTTTTCGCGGACTATGCGGGAGAGCGATTTACGGTCGGTCAGAGGTTCGCGAGAGGGGAGCGTATCAGGTGTGGCGGATGCCGGGCAAACGGTGTCGGTCGGTATGGAATCGGTAAGATTCGCGGTTGAGTCGGAGGGAATTGCCAGAGGCTTAGTCGGGGAGATTAGAGGCAGCGAGTCGGGTTTAGATATGCGCACAGTGTTGGCTGAGCGTGCCTGAAGCGACGTCCGGCGGGGAGTCGTGTTCTTTTGCGCCCATGCCAACCCAATGACAAGGATCAGTGTAATATATATTATAAACTGCCTCAACTGCGGCTGATGATCAAGTTAGAGTATATGGAGGGGCGGAGAGATTTTACCCTAATTTACAAAATTAGGGAATATCGCAGACTTGACCAAAAAATAATGAGATAAGCGGCAAATTTTAATAAAATTTAATTCGCGAGATAGCAAATTCCTAACTCCTAACTAAACATTGAATGGAGGTCGAGGAAGCGGCGTAGAGTGTCTTCTCCGTGACGCTCCATGGAGCGGATCACGCGGTCAAGACTTTTCTCTTCGCGGATGTCGCCCGACTTGGAGTAGAATTTATCGGCATAGCAGATCAGTTTCTCTTCGAGAGTCTGCGGAGTCATGTCGCGGTGGGGCAGGGGAAGACGCTGACGCACAATATCTTCAATGGTGAGTCCGGAGCCGGTGTGCCGTTCGCATACGAGGGCATGAAGCGGCAATCCCTCGTCTTCCAGAATCTTTCTCCCTTCAACGCCGTGGCAGATGTATGGGAGTTCGCCATGGCAACAGATGTCGGGAGCGTCGCAGCGGAATATGCCGATATCATGAAGCATTGCCGCCTCGGCCACGAAGTCTTTGTCGACTTCGAGACCGCGGCGGCGAATACATTCGAGAGCCTTGTCTCTGACCATTTCGCTGTGAATCACAAGAATCTCGTGAAGATCAGAGCCGGGCTGATAATATTTGTCAATGATCTGATGCATTTCAGCTACGAATTTATTCGGAGGTTGGAAACCTCCGTTACGGCTGTGCATTATTCAATCACTTCGCACCAGCCGAACTTGTCTTCAACCTCACCGAGCTGAATGCCGCGCAGACGGTTATAGAGTTCGGTAGATTTCGGACCCGGTTCGCCATCTTTGCTGTAGATGAATACCTTGCCGTTGTCGAGGTCGTGGATCTCGCCGATGGGTGAGATCACGGCTGCAGTTCCGCAGTTGCCTGTCTCTTCGAAGGTTTCGAGTTCCTCGTATGGCACATGGCGGCGTTCAACTGTCATACCCATATCTTCGGCAATCGTGCGAAGACTCATGTTGGTGATTGAGGGCAGGATCGACTCGCTGTCGGGAGTTATATAGCTGTTGCCGCGGATTGCGAAGAAGTTGGCCGCACCGCACTCATCGAGATATTTCTTCTCTTTGGGATCCATGTAAAGCATAACGGCGAAACCGAGATCGTGAGCTTTCTCTCCGGCCACCAATGAAGCGGCATAGTTTCCGCCGATTTTGATTGATCCGGTGCCTTTGGGTGCCACGCGGTCATATTCGCGCGAGAGACAAACCTTGCAGGGTTTGAAACCGGTCTTGAAATATGGGCCTACGGGCGATACAAGCATTATCACCATATATTCGTCGGCGGGTTTCACACCGACGCGGGGTGAAATGCCGATTTCAAACGGACGGATATAGAGTGAAGCTCCTGTGCCGTAAGGGGGAACGAAGCGCTCGTTGAGTTTCACAACTTTGCGTACCATCTCGCAGAAAAGCTCTACGGGCATCGGCTGCATCTTGATTCCTTCGGCGCTGCGGATGAAGCGTTTGGCATTTTCTTCCATGCGGAATACCCGCACCTTTCCGTCTTTGCCTCTGAATGCTTTGAGGCCTTCGAAAGATTCCTGACCGTAATGCAGGCATGTTGCTGCTATATGCAGAGGTACATATTCCGAATCACTAACCTCAATTTCTCCCCACTTGCCGTCCTTGTAGGTGCAGCGTACGTTATAGTCTGTGCGGACATAACCAAAGGGAAGTTCCTCCCATTTGATATCAGGTGTTTCCATGTTATTTGGTTTAAGTAGTTAGGTCTTTCTGTTTCACTTCCCGGCTATACCGCTACCTTGCAGGTTATGTCGCCGATCTTTACGATGTAAACACCGTGAGCAGGGAGAGTGAATCGTGAAGCGCCGGGCTGCAGGGTCTCGCTGTTGACCACTCGCCCCAAGATTGTGAAAATCTTGATCTGGACGGGATGGTTGGCGTTGACCAATATCACGCCGGGCATCACTTTGATTTCAAATTCGGTTTCTTTTATAATTGTTTTAGCACCAGCGTATTCCGATTTCGCCGGCTCCCAACCTTTGGGAGCTGCCGACGCATCTGAAGACACCCCTGCGAGAGCAAGGAAGGCTATAGCGAATGCGAGAATATGTCGGTGCGCAAATTTCATCGAGTAAAGTTACAAAATCTTTTTTAAAGTTACAACTTAGCTTTGCAGATTTATAGCCTTATAGCCTTATAGCTTTATAGTTTGGTGATCAAGGTAAATAAGAATTATTTTGCATTAATCTTAAATACCCCTCCGATAAAATAAGACAAATGTGAAGGCGGTGAGTCAAATTCCTTTTGACTCACCGCCTGAAATATCGGTGTTAATCGGAGAAGCAGGGATTAGCCTTTCTTCTCCTCTTTCTGCATCTGCTCCTTGAGGGCCTGGAGAGCATCGAGGTCACCGAGAGTGGCCTTCTTGTCGTTGCCGGGGAGTGCTACAGTCTCAGCTGCGGGCTTAGCTGCCTTGCGAGCTGCGGGCTTAGCTGCACGCTCGGGTTTGTTAGCGTCTTCAGCGATGCGGCTGTGGCTGAGGATGATGCGTTTGCTGTCTTTGTTGAATTCGATTACCTTGAAGTCGAGCTCCTCGTTGAGCTTGGCCTGTGAGCCGTCCTCTTTCACGAGGTGCTTGGGAGTAGCGAAACCTTCAACTCCGTGGGGGAGTGAGATAACTGCGCCCTTGTCCATAACTTCAGTGATTGTACCCTTGTGGATTGAGCCTACAGTGTAGATGTTCTCAAATACATCCCAGGGATTCTCTTCGAGCTGCTTGTGGCCGAGTGAGAGACGACGGTTGTCTTTGTCGATCTCAAGAACCTGAACCTCGATGTCGTTGCCAACCTGAGTGAACTCAGAGGGGTGTTTGATCTTCTTGGTCCAAGAGAGGTCAGAGATGTGGATGAGGCCGTCTACGCCCTCCTCGATCTCAACGAATACGCCGAAGTTAGTGAAGTTGCGAACTTTTGCAGTGTGGCGGCTTCCGATAGCGTATTTCTCTTCGATGTTCTCCCAGGGATCGTTCTTAAGCTGCTTGAGGCCGAGGCTCATCTTGCGCTCGTCGCGGTCGAGAGTGAGGACAACAGCTTCGATCTCGTCGCCAACTTTGAGGAAGTCCTGAGCGCTGCGGAGGTGCTGGCTCCAGCTCATCTCGCTAACGTGAACGAGACCTTCTACGCCGGGCTGTACTTCAACGAATGCACCGTAGTCTGCCATAACAACGACTTTACCCTTAACGTGGTCGCCCACCTTGAGGTTAGCGTCGAGGTTATCCCAGGGATGGGGCATGAGCTGCTTGAGGCCGAGGGCGATACGCTTCTTCTCGTCATCGAAGTCGATGATAACGACCTTGATGTCCTGATCGAGCTCTACAACCTCTTTCGGGTCTGAAACGCGGCCCCAGCTGAGGTCTGTGATATGAACGAGACCGTCTACGCCGCCGAGGTCAACGAATACACCGTAAGGAGTGATGTTCTTAACCTTACCTTCGAGCACCTGACCTTTTTCGAGCTTAGAGATGATCTCTTTCTTCTGCTGCTCGAGCTCAGCCTCGATGAGGGCTTTGTGGCTAACAACAACGTTTTTGTATTCCTGGTTGATTTTAACAACCTTGAATTCCATGGTTTTGTCAACGAATACATCGTAGTCGCGGATCGGGCGAACGTCGATCTGAGAACCGGGGAGGAATGCCTCGATGCCGAATACGTCAACGATCATACCGCCCTTAGTGCGGCTCTTGACATAACCTTTGATGATTTCATCTTTTTCGAGAGCCTCGTTAACGCGATCCCAGCTGCGGGTCTGGCAAGCTTTCTTGTGAGAAAGGCGGAGCTGGCCGTTTTTGTCTTCGAGTGTCTCAATGTAAACTTCCACTTCGTCGCCAACCTTGAGGTCGGGGTTGTAGCGGAATTCGCTAACGGGGATGATGGCGTCAGATTTCATGCCGATGTCTACGCGAACCTCGCGTTTGCTGATAGCCTTAACTGTGCCGGTTACAACCTCGTTTTCTTTAGCTGTCTTAAGAGATTCGTCGTAGGTGTTTGTGAGCTCCTGACGGCTCTTCGAACCAGCTGTTTCGCCATTCTCATAGGCTTCCCAATCGAAGTCTTCGATGGCGGTCTGTACTTTTGTTTCAGCCATTATTAATGAACTGTTTGTTTTTCTTTGCGAAAAATAGATGATAAATGAGTAAATGGTCAACTATTAACCATTACCTATCAACCATTAACCATTTTATCGCGGGTTAATAATTATTAAAAATAAACTCGAGCCCACGCTTTGGGGCGTAGGCTCGACAAAATTAGAATATTTTTTTTAATTATGCAAATATTAATGGGTTATCCGCATAATTTTCGCGATTTCTTATCTTATTTGGCTGCTTTCTTTTTGTCGCAGGCTTTTTTGTGGTGAGCGCACTGCTTGGCGTCGCCCTTATTGCAGTCGTTGCAATCACCTTTGCATTTAGAGCAATCGGTGCATTTGCCGGCGCATTTCTTGCAATCCTTGCAGTCTTTGCACACTTTGGCTGCACCTCCGTGCTTGCACTCATGCTTCTTCTCGCAAGCCTTAGCTTTGTCGCAAGTCTTTGCTTTATCACAAACCTGAGCTTTTTCGCAACCGGCTTTTTTCTCGCATTTCTCTTTCTCGCATTTTTCTTTTGCACACTGAGTCTGGGCCACGGGAGCAGCGTTGAGACCGAAGGAGATGATGGCCGCCATCATCAGGAACATTATTTTCTTCATCGTATGGTAATTATAAATTAATTAATGATAAAAGTGAAGAAGCGCGAGGTCGGTCGGCATTTCCCTTCACCTTTTAATTTATAACGTTAAATATTGTGCAATTATTATTCTATGCGAGCGAGATTACTTCGCAGTCTTTCATGTCGGGGCCGTCGATGGTGAGGCGTACGAGGGTACGTTCTTTCTGCCATCCCTGGTTTCCGGCTGCGCCTGGATTGATATGGAGAAGTTGGAGTTCCCGGTCGTACAGGATCTTGAGGATATGGGAATGGCCGTCGACCATCAGTTTGATACCCTCTTCTTTGAGGAGTTTCTTCATCCCCGGCGACCATCGCCCGGGATAACCGCCGATATGGGTCAGGAGCACCTTGACATCCTCGACGGTGAATATTTCTAATTCGGAGCATTTGCGGCGTACCATACCGTGGTCAATATTTCCGGAGACTGCACGCACCACAGGGGCGACATCGGAAAGTTGCTCTATTATAGCATAGTCTCCGATATCGCCCGCGTGCCATATTTCATCGCAACCGGCGAAGTGGGTGGCGTAACGGTCATCCCACTTGCCGTGCGTGTCGCTTAAAATTCCAATTTTTTTCATGAGGGTGTGATTCCGCGCATGCGGTCGTCTACTGCCGAGAGGGCGGCCGTCGCGCCTGATCCCATTGCGATTACTATCTGCTTGAAAGGTGTGTCGGAAACATCGCCCGCTGCGTAGACACCCGCAACGTCGGTGCGCCCCGCGCGGTCGGTGATAATCTCCTTTCCTTTATTAACTTTCAACTGCTCGTCGAAAGGCGCGCTGTTGGGGGTAAGGCCGATCTGCACAAACACTCCGTCTACGTCATAATGGTTAACGGTGTCGGTCTTGCGGTCCTTGACTTTCAGCCCTGTTACCTTGCTACCGTTACCCTCCACTTCGCTTACTGCTGACGAAAGGTGAACGTCGACGTTATCGAAAGTAGCGAGTTTCTTGCGGAGCACTTCGTCGGCCTTGAGTTCATCGAGAAACTCAAACACATCGACGTGAGATGCGATACCCGCGAGGTCGATGGCTGCCTCTATGCCCGAGTTACCGCCTCCGACCACAGCCACGCGCTTACCCGCGAAGAAAGGTGCGTCGCAATGGGTGCAGAACGCCACGCCGCGACCGATATACTCTTCCTCACCCGGCACACCGAGGCGACGCCATGATGCGCCGGTGGCGATCACCAGGATGGGGGCTGCGAAAGTCTCGCGGCTGTCGGTGGTGATGGTCTTCGGGAATCCTTCGAGATTGCATGAAGCGATTTTTCTGTTATCAAGGATGGTTATGTCGTAAGCCTCAAGATGCTTGCGGATGTCGGCGGCAAGGGCAGTGCCGGTGGTCAAAGGCACGGAGATGAGGTTTTCAATGTCAGTAGTATCTTTCACCTGACCGCCGATGCGTCCGGCAACTACGGCTGTCTTCAGACCTTTGCGAGCTAAGTAGATAGCCGCTGCTGCTCCAGCAGGGCCACCGCCGGCTACTATGGCGTCGAAACCACGGGCAGTGGCGTCGTCAGCTCCCGGTTCGGCAGCCGATCCGAATTTCTCCTCCAGTTTACTTACGAGTTCGCCGAGATCCGAACGGCCAACATGAAGCAGTTCGCCGTTGGCATAGACCGTAGGCACCGACTGAATGTTATACGTCTTCACCATCTCCTGGGCCACGGCGCCGTCGATGGTCTTGTTGCTGTAAGCAGGATTGATGAGGGCGATGATATTGAGCGCCTGCACCACGTCGGGGCAGTTGGTACAGGTCAACGATACGAACGTAAAGAGTTCGCATGGCCCCTGCAGATGCTCTATGCGTGTGCGCAGGGCATCGTCGGGGAGATTTTTACCCATCCCGGCGCCGTTGAGCACCGCGAGGATAAGCGATGTGAACTCATGACCGTTGGGGATGCCGCAGAAGCTGACACCGGTCGGATTGCCGTCGCGCCATATCTCAAGCACCGGGGCATTCTCCTCTGTGGGAGTGTCCACCTCCTTCACCTCGATGGCGGGGGAGGAGGAAGCGAAGTCGCGTGCGAACTCCACCATATTGCGGGTCTCTTCACGATTAGAGGCGCCATTCACCACGAATGTGAATGACGTCTCTAAGTTTGCGAAGATACCTTTAAGCTGAGTGATTATATCTTTATCAAGCATAGTTCTTCTAATTAGGAGTTTGGAATTAGGAGTTAGGAGTTAAAAGCTCTCATATTGACAATTTGTCATATTGACATTTTGTCACAATTAACTAAGGCCTAAAGCCTAACACCTAAAGCCTAAATCAATTTAAATTTTGCCGACCAAGTCGATGCTCGGCTTCAAGGTCTCGCCTCCCTCTTTCCATTTCGCGGGGCAAACCTCGCCGGGATGAGAAGCTACAAATTGAGCGGCCTCAACCTTACGCAGAAGCTCGTCGGCGTTACGTCCGATTGCTGAATCCTGAATCTCAACCAACTTGATGAGACCTTCCGGATTGGCAACGAATGTGCCGCGATAGGCCATGCCCGACTCCTCGTCCATCACGCCGAATGCGCGTGCCAAAAGACCTTTCGGATCGGCAAGCATCGGATACTGGATCTTGCGGATAGACTCTGAAGCATCGTGCCATGCTTTGTGTACGAAATGAGTGTCGCAGCTTACAGAGTAAACTTCCACGCCCATAGATTTCAGCTTATCATATTTCTCGGCCATATCCACCAACTCTGTGGGGCATACGAAAGTGAAGTCGGCGGGATAGAAGAAGAATACCGACCATTTTCCGAGAACGTCTTTATCTGTCACAGTCTCGAATTTGCCGTTGTGGAAAGCCTGAACTGTAAACTCGGGAATTCTTGTGTTGATGATTGTTTCCATAGTAATCAAATGTTTTTCTTAAATTTAAATTTATTGCTTTTTACTTATTACCTATTACTTTAAGAAGCATCCTCTAAGAGAAGCTTCTGTATTAGTAACAAGAATCCGCCCTCGCGGTTCGCACACTCCGGTGGTTAAAAAATATTAATAGATATCAGCAAAATCTTTGACATGGTAATGGAGGCACAACTCCGCATGACGTAATAATTCTAACCCTAAAGATATGAGCCGCGGGGCGGCGTGGTTATCCCGAACCCCACATGAAGCGTAGCGGAGTGTGGGGGTAGAGCCTGTAAGATCGATGGAGTGCCGGAGGCATGATGTCGTGAAACTCATAATATCGTGATATCGTGTCTCCGACACTCATATTATCATGATGCCATTATCCCCATACTCATTCGCTGCGCTCAATCGTATGGGGTTCGAGACTATATCGTTGCTCCGCAACTAAACCTCTCGATTAATTATAATGTTAATATATTAAACCTCTAAACCCTCAACTCTCAACTAAAAAAACAAGGATATGAAATTCTCCGACAGACTCAGACATTTCTGGCACGTTGTCTCGAACGTGCGTCCCGTTATATGGATATTATCATACGTTGGTCTTGTGCCCGTATTCGCGTTTATTTACTGGCTGCTCCCCGACGGACAATTCCGCATTCCGGACAATGCGCCCACCGATTTCGGATCGTGGCTCTATTACAGCATCGTCACCATTACCACCCTCGGTTTTGGCGATTACACCCCGGCGCACGGCTGGGCACAGTGCGTCACTGCTGTTGAGGTGATGTGCGGCTTGCTGCTTTTGGGCTTTTTCCTGAACGCTGTCGGCTCCATGAAATCCGAGATCGACGTGGCTTCAGAGCGTGAGAAACAGCGCCGTCTGCACGAAGCCTCCGAGCATGATAAACTCAAGAAAATGGTACCCGTGATTCTTCATCAGCTGAATCTCTTTATCTCAAGTAGCGACGCGCTGATCAAACTCTCGCCCAAGGGTGGAGAAGAGGGTAGGGTGGCAGCCGAAGAACTGTTGCACACCGCCTCACGCACGAGTCTGATGCTTGACTCCATGCAGAGCCGCATCGACCTCAGCCTCTGGCCCGGGATACTTGAAGACAGTTTCGCGTTTGTGGCCGCTTGCCAGATGTTCGACATCCGTCTGCCGAAAGACAATGAGGCGGAACCTTCGCCGACACTCATCCGCTTCGTTAAAGAGACCGACAAGCTCGCCCATAATCTTGAAACCGCCCTCACCGAAGCCGTCGCCGCTCACGCCGACAATATTTAAAAGTAGCGGAGGTTTCCTAACCTCCGCAAAGGGAGAGGATGGTGCGGAAGTTGGGAAACTTCCGCTACGGCATTATAGAATTATTTTTAAGGAAGCGGGCGAGGCCGAAGAGGTAGCGGCGGAAGCCGGGGCGATAGGCCAACAGTCGGTCGAACCAGCCGAGACGGTTGTGCAGGAATTTCACCACCACCCCTACGAAGAACATCGCAAACAGTGTGCCGGGGCCTATCACGTTCCAGAGCCAGCCGTGGAAGTACACAAATCCTAAGATAACGGCGATCACCACCAGCGAAATATCAACAATTATCTTCGCTTTCGGAAACGGCATACCCGAATATTTGCTGATCGCTGCCGGAAAACCCTCGCCGGGCATCGTTACCGATCCGCAACGTATCTCTAATGCTATCCCGATGCCGAGGATGATGCACCCCGCCACCTGTGCGCCGATCTGCGAAAAAAGTGACTCGCAATTAAGAAAAGAGGACAAGGCCATGTTCACGTCCAATAGAAAACCGAACACAAACCCGATGATAAGCTGCAGAAGCTGAACAGGTTCGAATCGACGGCGGAGTATGAGGAACTGCCCGAATACGAGTACGATATTCATTATATAAGTATATTCGCCGATGGTGAACCGCGGGGCCTTCGCCGCCTCGCCGGCGAGCGTCATCACAAACGGAATAGAGGATATCACGCTGCTGCCGAAATTCGAACGGACGCATATCGCCACGCCCAAAGTCATGATAAACAGAGAAATAAGGAGGAGGAGATGTTGCCAGATAAATGATACAATCTTTTCTTTCATAGTACGCTGTTAAATTCCGGCCACAAATTTAGTAAATTTTAGCGACATATCGGAGCCGCTGTTGCTTGCAACTGCGGGTGCAATGCCTTTGCGGAGGTTTCCTAACCTCCGCAAAGGGGTAGGCTTCGGGACACCGCAGCCACGGAGTGTCTGCGTTACTATGCGGAAGTTGGGAAACTTCCGCTACAGCCTTTGAGAATTTATTGGTAAATGTTAAAATGTGTTAACGAGGAAATTCTATTGGTTGGAGATTTGGAGGATTGGAGAAATTTTTGTAAATTTGCGTATTGAATAGGGCGATACTGCAGAATTGTCCTGATCTAAGATTCTTATAGTCTATATAGAAAATCAAAATAATTTTTTTTAAATCCAAATTGTTTAATTTAGCGATTTTAAACCGATGAACAAGAAGTTTATGACTAAATTGACCCTTTCCGGCCTGTTTATGACGGCTGGCGC
>JAIEAO010000023.1 GCA_029071345.1 Muribaculaceae bacterium
TCCGCCTGGGGCTCGAACCCAGGACCCCAACATTAAAAGTGTTGTGCTCTACCAGCTGAGCTAGCGAATCATCCTTGTTTGCTGAGGTGTTTCCCTCAATTGCGATGCAAAATTACAACGTTTTTTTGAACTTACCAAATATTTTTGCAAAAAATTTCAATTTCCCCCCGTTTTTTCTTAATTTTGCACCTTAGAGAGGGGCTTGAGGCGGTGAATACACCTTTTTTTGCACCTTAGAGAGTTGAGCATCCCTGCCGGAGACCCGATCGCCGGTTTGAGAGTTGAGCATCCCTGCCGGAGACCCGATCGCCGGTTTGAGAGTTGAGTCCCTGCCGGAGACCCGATCGTCGGTTTGAGAGTTGAAGCTCTCAATATGGAGGAGGGAGCAACCTGCAATAGGTCTGAACTAAGGAGGTTGATGCGCTATCTGCGTCCGCTCCTCTTTCAAGCCTGCGGTAAACCAGCCGCGCATCGGAGACTATAATCGCAGTGACGTATGCCGCCGCGCTACCGAGCAAGCATTAAAAAATAAAGCCCTGCAACGGGGCTACTGAAAACAGAAAACTGAAAACAGAAAACAAAAATGGATATATCTGTCGTTGTGCCTCTATATAATGAAGAGGAGTCGTTGCCGGAGTTGGCGCAGTGGATTCACCGCGTGATGGAGGCTAATGGGTTCTCTTATGAGATAATTTTTGTTAACGATGGCTCTACTGACCGCTCTATGGAGGTGATTCGTCGGTTGGCTAAGGAGAACGAGGCTATACATGCGATTTCGTTTTCGCGCAATTACGGCAAGTCGCCGGCGCTCAACGAAGGCTTCCGTCGCGCTCAGGGCGATGTGGTCATTACGATGGATGCCGACCTTCAGGATAGCCCCGACGAGATTCCGGAGCTTTACCGGATGATTACGGAAGATGGTTATGATCTGGTGTCGGGTTGGAAGAAAAAGCGTTACGATCCGCTGTCGAAGACTATCCCTACGAAGCTTTTCAACGCTACGGCGCGCAAGGTGAGCGGTATCAGAAATCTGCATGATTTCAACTGCGGCCTTAAGGCTTACCGCAACGCTGTGGTGAAGCACATCGAGGTTTACGGCGATATGCACCGTTACATCCCCTATCTGGCTAAGAATGCAGGTTATCGTAAGATCGGAGAGAAGGTGGTGCATCATCAGGCGCGCAAATACGGCCACACGAAATTCGGGCTCGACCGTTTCGTCAACGGCTATCTCGATCTTGCCACGCTTTGGTTTCAGTCGAAATTCGGCATCAAACCGATGCACATTTTCGGCCTTCTGGGCTCTGCAATGTTCATGATCGGTTTTTTAGCGGTTCTCACGGTGCTGATCCTGAAATTGGTGGCTATGAATTCCGATACGTTCCATTTCTACCTCACGAAGTCGGTATATTTCTACCTCTCGCTCGTGTTTATGGTGTTAGGCGTTCAGTTCTTCTGCACGGGCTTCATCGGCGAACTTATTACGCGCAATTCTCCCGAGCGCAATAAATATCAGATCGGAGAAGAATGGTAATGCTTCGCATTAAGTATGAAGTATGAAGTAATAAAACAGATAGCTGAAAACTATTTCAGGCTTTAGATAATTGAAATGAGGATTCGAATAGGGAAAATATTGACTGTAACGGCTGTGGCGCTCATGGGGGTGCTCATGGCTACCTGCGCCACTGACGAATGCTATCAGAATAAGAACGCACTTCCTTTGACCGGATTTTACTCCAGCCAGCCCAAGCCGAATCTGATCCAGCTCGATTCCATTCAGGTTACGGGAATCGGCGTTCCGGGCGATTCGGTACTCTCCGATGGTGGACGCCGCATAAGCGAACTATATCTCCCCTTCCGTCTCGACACCGACACCACCCGATATCTCTTCCGCTACATCCGTAAAGACCAACTCGCTTACGATCTTCGCGACACCGTCACATTCATCTACGCCCGCGAACCGCGTTTTGTCTCCTCGGCGTGCGGCGTGAGCTACGCCTTTGTGATGAAGCAGATACTTCACACATCCGTAATGATCGACTCCGTGGTATGTCCCGCCGGAGAGATCACCAATATGGCCACCGAGAACCTCCGGATCTTTTTCCGCACCGAAGAATCCGAATAATCACACTTATGAGCGCATGAAGAGAATTCTAACCGTAATATCAGCCGTGATGCTGCTTGGCATCTTCGCGATGACAGGGGGAGCTAAGTCGGCAGCTTCGCGCGCCGAAGTTCCCGACGAAGTACGCACCGACACCACGGCAGCCGATTCCATACAACTGATTCTCGCCCTGCCCGATTCGGTCGCCACCGATTCGGTTGCGCCGCTTGTTGCCTCACCGCGCACTCCGCGCAAGATCAATCCTGTCGACAGCGATGACGACAAGCCGCGCGAGGTGCTGCATTATTACGACAAGCACGGCAACCCTCTCCCCGAGCCCGTGCGCTTTTTGGCTGTGCTCGACACCGTAACAAAACCCAAATCCAAACCCCTCTACCCTCTTTACAACGGCTGGACACTCGGTGTAAACTTCGCCGATGCCATCCTATGGGCCACAGGCCAGCGTCACGCCGGATTCGACATCTGGGCCGATGTCTCGCTCTTCAACTGGCTGTTTCCCGTAGTGGAGGCCGGTGTCGGTTTTGCCGACTATTCGCCGGAAAATGCCAACTTCACCTACCGCACTTCCCCGTCGTTCTACACCAAGATAGGCTTCAACTACAACTTCATGTACAAAAGCGACCCCGCCTATCATGTCTTCGCCGGTTTCCGCGCAGGCTTCAGCCATTTCCGCTACGACGTAGACAACGTCACCATCTCCAACGATTACTGGCAGGAGACGCAGCATTTCAATATGCGCGGACTCAGCGCCACTGCCTTCTACGGCGAAGTCCTCGCCGGACTCAAGGTCAAGATCACCGGTCGCTTCTCGCTCGGATGGACCGCCAGATGGCACTTCAAATTCAAAGTCTCATCGTCGGGAGGATCCTCTCCGTGGTATATTCCCGGATATGGCGCAAACTCCCCCTTCGGATTCTCCCTCTCCGCGATGTGGCGATTCGGTCAGGACAAAATTGAACAAACCGAAAGCAAATAGTGTTTTCTAAGTAACACCGGTTGATCCCGATGCTCCCGAAGCCAATGGATTAATCCGGTAATTGATAACTATAAACAATATCGACCATTAATCATTAATTAAAGCGTTACTTATGAAATCACTCAAGCTCTATCTCCTCGGAGGAATGGCCCTCATCGGCTCTCTGCTTCCATCGATGCGTGCCGAGGCATGCTCACGCGTACTCTATCAGGGTGTCGACTCACTCTTCGTCATCGGCCGTTCGCTCGACTGGCGCACACCTATACCTACCAACCTCTACGTCTACCCGCGCGGCATGAAGAAAGTGAGCTCCAACCTCACCAACCATTATACATGGACCTCAAAATATGGCGCGGTTTACGCCGTAAGCTACGATGGCGGCATCACCGAAGGCATGAACGAAAAAGGGCTCGTAATCAACGGTCTCTTCTGCAAGGGCACGATATATAACGACGAGCAGGCCTCGCTGAAGCCCCAGATGTCGCTGGCCGTATTCGTAGCATGGATGCTCGACCAGTGCGCCACCAGCGATGAAGTGGCAAAACTTCTCGAAGACAACGAATTCGCAATTCAGGGCGCCACTTTCGACGGAGGCACAGTCTCTCAGCTCCACTGGGGCGTGACCGACAAATCAGGCAAGAGCATCATCTTCGAGTTTGACCATGGCAAAATCGATGTTTACGACATGGGCGATTACCGCGCCATGACCAACGATCCCACCTGGCCCAAGATGACCGCCATCATCGATTATTGGAACGGCGTAGGAGGCCAGAATATGCTTCCCGGCACTGTCAAGAGCCCCGACCGCTGCGTGCGCGCCAACTATTTCGCGCATCATGTCAGCAAGACCGACGATGCCGACCGCGCAGTCTCAATCTGCCGCAGTATCTTAGTTAATTCATGCGTGCCTTACACATACGAGATCGAAGGGCAGCCCGAGTTGAGCTCGACACAATGGCGAACATACTCCGTCCCGGCCAACCTGCGATACTATTTCGACTACGTTGTCAACCCCGGCTACTATTATGTAGACCTCAATAAAGTTAATCTGCGCAAGGGCGCATCGGTGATGAAGCTCGACACCGCCGACACCGCCGACCTCGTTGGCGACGCCACGGCCCGCCTTCGCCCCTCGAAGCCCTTCACGCCGATGTACTAATCTTAGTTAGAAGTTAGGAGTTAGAAATTAGGAGTTATGGACACTTCTTCTCACTTCTCACCTCTCACTAAAAATCAGACTGTGTTGAGGGCGCGAGCCCGAAAAAAAAATTAAAAATATGAAGATACCTTATTTAATAGCGGCGCTGGCCATCACTCCCGGAGTGGTGGCTTGCTCTGCGCATAAGAAGACCGCAGAAGACTCCGCGGAGCCCGAAATGAGATCCGTAGTAGTAGGAATCCCGCACAATTCGCACCCCGTAAGCGTGATGCCCAAGGCCACGGCCTTTCAGATGAACGGCGACTATGCCGACAACGTGGCAATAACACTCAATGCCGACGGATCTCTCGCCTATTACCCCGCACCCACCGACATCTCCGCCGCCTCGCGCCCCGTCGATCTCGGCAACGGATGGTGGCTCAACCGTCAGGGAATTTCAGACCGCTCAGTCTTCACGCGTTACACATTCGAGGAATACTCCAAGCTTAAAAGCGTACCCTCGCCGGAAGAGCTTAAAAAGGCCATTATACCCGGTTCGGCGGTCACGCTGATGCAAGAGCTTCCCGTACCGGTCTCAGAGGCCATGCAGCAGCTCGATTCGCTACGCCGCTACGTCGCGACTCCTCACCGCAAACCCTCCATCCTTCGCCCCAAACACTAATAGTTAGAAGTTAGGAGTGAGGAGTTAGGAATTATAGACACTTCGCCTATTAGAAATTATCACCTCCGACAAACCGGCCGCGCGGATAACACCTACACCTCCGACAAACCGGCTGCGCGGATAACACCTACACCTCCGACAAACCGGTTGCGCGGATAACACTTACACCTCCGACAAACCGGCTGCGCATAAATTATCAGAGATTCATAATCAAACCGGCTTCGTGATTAAATATTCGCGAAGCCGGTTTGTCGTAGGTGAGAGTGTCGTCTCTAACGAAGTAGGATAAAGTATCGATGTAAAAAATGGTTGTTAAATCTCCGGGATCATCCCAAAGCCAAGAAAATCCAAAGGATAAACCGCATTGCGGTTTAACAGACATAGGCCACTGCAAGCAGCAGCGGAGCGCTGCGCTGCTGTGGTATCGGTCATCATCATCAACCACAGCATCGTCGTCGCTTCGCGACTTCCTCGCAGTGGCCTATACTGTCATGCCGCCCTGCGGCATACGGATTTTTAACATTTCAACCAGGTTTTTACATTGACCCCTTATTACTTATTACTTAAATAAAAGACAAGTCCTGAATCATGTTGATTCAGGACTTGCTTTTATTATATAGATAAGTGGATTCTATCTTTAAAATCTTATCACTTATCTCTTGCTTCTTATCACTTTATGATTAGAAGATAACTTTTGAAGATTTTGAACCGCTCTTCACGATTACGAGCTCACCCTTGGCAGGAGCCTCGATCTCCATACCCTGGAGGTTGAAGTAACGGGTAGGACCGTTAACTTCCTCAGAAGCGATCTCATTTACAGCAGACTCACCAACTACATAGTTAGCGGGGAGCTGGATGTAAGAATCTTTGGGATTACCCTCTGCGCTGAAGAGCAAGCCGTAGAACTGGCTGGTCTTGGGTACGTCGGGAAGGCTGTACCAAATAGACTGAGCAGGAATATTAATTCTCTTAGTTGTGGGGTTCAAAGTAACGTTGATCTCATCGAAGCCCTGAAGAGCCTGCAACTGTTCTTTAGTCATTTGGTTTGCTTCTGTAACATACCACATAAAGCCGGCAGTTTTGCTCATGTACTCAACGACGCTACCCTCGAGGTCATCATAGTAATTAGTAGACTGCCAGTCGATGATACCGAAGTTGGGATCTGTAAGATCGATTGCGAAGACTGTGAGAGCTGCAGCTTCTTCATTGTTCCAGTTTCCATCAACCCATGCGTTCTTGATGAAGAACTCACCTTTCTGGCCTTCATAAACCTCAACTTTAGCTACCTTAGCGCTATACTCCTCGAAGAGGTTGTCCATGATTGAGTTGAACATATCGCATTCACCGATGAGAGTGTAATCCTGGAAGGGATCCGGGCGAGTAGGCATATCTACGCCGGGGAGTGTAAAGCAGAACTGTCCGTTTTTGTTAGCATAGAAACCAGAACCTGCGGGCTGATTAGTGAAACGACCGAAGAAGATGTATTCAGGAACTGTACCTGAGCTGCTCACTGCATCAGGACCGGGTTTAGCAGCAACAGTGAACACACCATTATCTACTGTACCAAAGATTGAGGGACAAGCGTCATACAAATCTTGTGTAGGCACCTGCTCGAGGCTCTTATTGAACACCCACTCAAACTGAAGAAATCCGGCATCGTTTGCTGTCACACTTGAGAAGATCTTGACATCGGCATAGAAACCGGTATTATTGCTTGCAGCTTCACCGGGAATCCACCATACAGTCTTACCATCAGCAGTAACGAATGTATTGATGTATACATAGTTATCACCCGGCTCAAAATGGAATGCATCCTCAAGTCCTTCATAATTGAACTCTTTGTACATATCTTTGATACGGTACTGAGTAGGATCGCCCACATTCTGCTCAATCTCAATCGGGAATGTCTCGAACGGATCAAACATTTTTTCACCATAAAGGCTGGAAAGTACTGAGTTGCGGATCTCACCCATACCGAGAGATTTCCAATCCTCATCTGCACGAGTTGCTTTTTTGTTGACTTTCTTAGCGGCATTGCCGAGATTAGTTTCCTCAACAGCCATTTTAGACTCAAGGCTTAACTCCGAAATGGGCGCCTTTTGAATAGTCTGAGCGTATGCCATGCCTGAAACCAACACGGCCGCTGCAAGTGTGTAAACTTTCTTCATACGCTTGAATAAAATTTTAATAAAATTTGATGATTTAAATTCTAAACTCTAATTGTAATTTTACTTACGTTGCCAAAGTTACAAATATTATTTTTTTTACGCAAATATTTTATAAAAAAACTTTAGAATTATACATATT
>JAIEAO010000024.1 GCA_029071345.1 Muribaculaceae bacterium
TAAAGAATCAACAACCTGCCCATAGTCCCGTAGGCACATTCATGTTTACGGCAATGGCAGGTCTTCTGACTCATCCCGGTCTATCACGCCTTCTCAAGACCTGAATCGGTCTCAATGACGTTGTGCAATAGACTTTTGGTGTAGGATACACAGCAGCGGGTACTGTTCCGGATTCTCACCGGATTCCCTTTTAAACCTCCTGAATCTCAACAATTATCGTTAAATAATTGGATTCAAACAACTCACTCTTGAGTTTTGGAGATACCATTGCATCGGCAAAATTACAAATTATTTTCTATCTTACCAAGTTTTTTAACAATCGAGCAGAATTATAAATGGTTATTTAGCATTTAAACATGATATATAAAAAGATGCGCCGTAATACCTAATTACGACACATTGCTCTAAATTACGGAATGGTTTAACCGGGGGAATAGCGATCAGGCATTCATTCCGCAGAGGCGCATGAATTCGGCGCGGAGTGACGGGTCTTTCTCAAACTGACCTGTATAGTCGTAAGTAGTGGTCGATGAATCCTGTTTTTCAACTCCTCTCATTTTCATGCAGAGATGTTCGCCTGTGCAGCTTACGATAACGCCATCAGTAGGCATTGCTTCTTCCAAAAGATTGCATATCTGCGAAGTCAATCTTTCCTGCACTTGAAGACGTCGGGCGAAATTGTCAACTATCCTTGCAAGTTTGGATAGCCCTATCATCTTCCCTTTGGGTATGTAGCCTATGGATACTTTCCCGAAAAACGGCAGAATATGGTGCTCGCACATACTATAGAACTCTATATCCTTCACTATTACCATACGCGATCCTGCATGCTCGAATATGGCCTGCGTCGCGATTCCGAGAGGATCCTCCCGATAGCCGGAAGTGATGTCTAATATTGCTTTAGCGGCGCGAACGGGTGTTTTTCGCAACCCTTCACGTTCGGGGTCTTCTCCCACAAGCCTAAGGATTGCCTCATAGTGCGATGCAATCTCGTTTACAAGCTTCTCGTCGTGATTTTCTTTGCGTCCCATTTCTAAAAGTATCTGCGCTATTTTATGATTACAATCGGACTTTTCACAACTCTCATTTCTGATGCGAATTGTGGGAAAGCTCGTTTAAGTTCGGTCAAGGCTGCGGTGGCCTCTTCAACTTTGGCAAAATTGCCGATTCTGGTATACCAGTTAGGTGCAGCGGAATAAGTATATACTTGTCCTCTGTATTTAGGGAATCTTGAGGCGATCACGCTTCCGCGGGCCTTAGCTCTCGATTCCAATGAATGTTGGCCTCTTCCATCGCTGAAAACCTGAATTCTATATCCGGTCAGTTTATTTATACCGGGTTTAATAACCGGACCTGCAGCTTTTTTCGGTGAATCCTGATCGGAGATGATTAACTCCAAAATATTCCCCGGAATATTGATAGTTATGTTTCCTGCCGATTCGGTTTCGATAACTTCCACTGGATTGATTTTGACCGTATTGGCGGAATTCTCAGATTGAGCCACAACCGGGAGAGTAAATCCCCCGGTTGCCGCTAAAATCATAATTATCGCCAATATTGTTTTAAGCGATTTCTTCATAAGCCAATTCAATGTTCCGACACATAAAAGTCAGAACGTAAATTTGTCAATTCAATATCAGCAAGCTTCGATGATACCGAGGAAAGACTCGGCATCGAGAGCCGCGCCACCGATCAGACCGCCGTCAACATCGGGTTTAGCGAAAAGCTCTTTGGCATTGGTCGGTTTGCAGCTTCCACCGTAGAGGATAGAAGTGTTATCTGCAACCTCTTTGCCATATTTATTTTCGATAACCTTGCGGATGTGAGCGTGCATATCCTGAGCCTGCTCAGCAGTAGCTGTTTTGCCTGTACCGATAGCCCAAACGGGTTCGTAAGCGATGATGATTTTACCGAAATCCTCTGCAGAAAGCTCGAAGAGAGCCTCAACCTGACCGGCAACTACATCATTGAAAGTACCGTTCTCTCTTTCCTCAAGCACCTCACCAACGCAGAAGATGGGAGTAAGGCCGTTTGCGAGAGCGAGTTTGGTTTTTGCAAGAAGCTGCTCGTTGTTCTCACCGAAATACTGGCGACGTTCGCTGTGGCCGAGGATAACGTGAGTAGCACCTGTAGATTTTACCATCGGTGCGCTGATTTCGCCGGTGTAAGCACCTTTCTCATGCTCTGAACAGTTTTCAGCACCAAGTTTAACGAGCTCGGGCTCGATAACGGCGTTAACGCTTGTAAGGTGAGTGAAAGGAACGCAGATTACAACATCGCAGTTCACAGTCTTTCCCTTAAGAAGGGTATTGATCTGGTTAGCCAACTCTACACCATCTTCGAGAGTGGTGTTCATTTTCCAGTTACCTGCTACAACATTTTTTCTCATTGTCGTAATATTTTTATAAGTATCTTGTATTTATAAGACTATATTCCTTTAATAATAATGCAAAGTTTATGCAATAAACTTCGCGAGTCGGCAAAGAGCGTACGTCGCCCAAGGGGCGGTGCGCGATGCCGTAGGCACTTTGACCGACCGCAAAGTTAACCTATTTTCTTCACCTAAACAAATTTTAGCCCCAAAACCCTTTTCAATCGGATTTTATCTAACAATTTTTTACTATTTTCAACATTCATTCCGGCTTACTATTTTTGTACACTCACAAATTATATGTATCTTTGCAGATTATGGATTTCAAGTTGACATCAGAATATAAGCCTACAGGAGATCAGCCGGAAGCGATCGCTGAACTCGTGGACGGTGTTAATCAGGGTTTGAGCCATCAGACTCTGCTTGGTGTGACGGGTAGCGGTAAGACATTCACAATGGCAAATGTAATCCAACAGGTGAAGCGTCCGACTCTTATCCTTTCGCACAACAAGACTCTGGCGGCACAGCTCTATTCCGAATTCAAGAATTTCTTTCCGGAGAATTCGGTGCAATATTTTGTAAGTTACTACGATTATTATCAGCCTGAGGCTTATATTCCCGGGTCGGATAAGTATATTGAAAAGGATCTTTCTATAAACGAGCAGATTGAGAAGTTGCGTCTGTCAACGGTCGCCGCGCTTCTGTCCGGACGAAGAGATGTGGTTGTAATTTCAAGTGTCAGCTGCATCTACGGTATGGGCAATCCGGAAGATTTCACACAAACAGTGGTGCGTATCAATCGTGGCGACAGGATTTCAAGGAATGCCTTTCTTAGAAAACTCGTTGATTCTCTTTATTCACGAACCGAACTTGAACTTAGAAGCGGACAATTTCGCGTAAAGGGTGACACTGTCGATATTATGCTTTCGTTTGAGGATATCCAGCTTCGTGTGGTATTCTGGGGAGATGAAATCGAAAGTATTCAGACTGTAGATCCGGAATCCGGCGCCGTACTTACGGAACTTGACGGCTTTAATATATATCCCGCGAATATTTTTGTCTCATCGAAAGAGAATACGATGCGTGCTGTCGATCAAATTGCGGTAGATCTCGGAACGCAATGTGAGTATTTCCGCAACGAGGGTCGAATCCTCGAAGCGGAGCGATTAAAGGAGCGTGTGACATACGATCTTGAGATGATTAAAGAACTGGGCCATTGCAGCGGTATCGAGAACTATTCCCGCTATTTTGATGGCCGTGAGCCGGGTATGCGCCCATTCTGTCTCTTAGACTACTTCCCCAAGGATTACCTTACAATCATAGACGAGAGTCACGTCACATTACCGCAGATTCGCGGAATGAACGGCGGTGACCTTTCGCGAAAGATGAACCTTGTGGAGTATGGTTTCCGTTTGCCGGCTGCCATTGATAACCGTCCGTTGAAGTTTGACGAGTTCGAGCGACTCACAAATCAGGCTATATATGTCAGTGCAACCCCCGGTGATTATGAGTTGCAACAGACCGAGGGTATCTTCACCGAGCAAGTGATTCGTCCTACGGGTCTTCTTGATCCAGAAATCGAAATACGTCCGACCATGAATCAGATCGACGATCTGATGGAGCAGATTAGAGAGCGTATCGAGGCGGGAGAGAGAACTTTGGTGACAACCCTAACCAAGCGAATGGCTGAGGAGTTGAATGATCACCTCATAAAATGGGGTGTCAGCAGTGCTTATATTCATAGTGATGTCGATACTCTTGAGCGTATACGAATTCTCGAAGATTTGCGTCAGGGGGTATATGATGTTCTTATCGGTGTCAATCTTTTACGAGAGGGCCTTGACTTGCCGCAAGTGAGTCTTGTCGCCATTCTTGATGCCGACAAAGAGGGATTCCTTAGAAATCACAGATCGTTGACGCAGACTGCGGGTCGCGCGGCTCGAAATGTGCATGGAAAGGTAATAATGTACGCTGACAAGATTACCGACAGTATGCAGCGCACGATCGACGAAACCAACCGTCGTCGTAAGAAGCAGATGGATTATAATGAGGCCAACGGTATTGTGCCGACCCCGATTGTCAAGAAAAGTAGTGCATCAGATCTTATCGAACTTTACGAAGGAAGGGATCAGAGCAATCAAGAACGTAAGTCTACGCGCGTAGCTCCTACACAGACACCGAAGCGCACTGTCAAACCTACAGCTGCTCCTAAACCATATATAGAGGAAGAGCACGAGGTTTCAGTGGCTGCAGATCCTGTTCTCGGTTATATGAATGCCGGAGAATTGAGTCAAAGGATAGAATCTCTTAATGCTCAGATGGTAGCAGCAGCCAAGCGAACAGACTTTATCGAAGCTGCTCAGTTGCGCGATGAGATGTTGAAACTAAAAGACAGGCTCGAATCAATGAGGGTTAATGGTTAATAGTTAACATGAAAGAATCTTCTTCCAATAATAATCCATATTATCTTCCTCTTCCACCGAAGAGCTCCTATCTTCCGACATCTAAAGAGGAGATGGAGTCACTTGGCTGGGAGCAGGCAGATGTTATCCTGTTTTCAGGAGATGCATATGTTGATCATCCTTCGTTTGGGGCTGCCGTCATTGGTAGAGTGCTTCAGTCGCAAGGTTACAAGGTTGCGATTGTGCCTCAACCTAACTGGCGCGACGATCTTCGCGATTTCAAGAAATTAGGAAAACCGAGATTGTTCTTCGGTGTATCGGCGGGCGCTATGGACTCGATGGTAAATCATTATACGGCAAATCGCCGATTGCGACATGACGATGCTTATACTCCGGGAGGCCGACACGGAATGCGCCCGGATTACCCCACGATAGTTTATTCAAAGATTCTTAAAGACCTATATCCTGATGTGCCTGTGGTAGCGGGTGGCATTGAGGCATCATTGCGTCGCGTGTCGCATTATGACTATTGGCAGGATAAGCTGCGACCATCTATCCTTGCTGATTGCAGTGCCGACATGATCATTTACGGCATGGGTGAAAAGCCGATTGCGGAGTTGGCAAGAAGGCTTAATAGCGGAGAGTCGATAGATAAAATCAAGGACCTTCCGCAGACCGTGATTTTCTCCGACGAAAAACCGGGAGAGAAAGATATTGTGCTAAACAGCTTCGAGGAATGCTTGAAGAATAAGAAATCTCAGGCTCTTAATTTCCGTCATGTCGAAGAGGAATCTAACAAGATGCACGGCAACGTTATCTGGCAGAAGACAGGTAACAGGATGGTTAAGATAAATCCGATGTATCCCCCTATGACTACGGAGGAGATTGACGCATCGTTTGATTTGCCGTACACCCGTATGCCCCACCCTCGCTATAAAGGGAAACATATTCCGGCTTACGACATGATCCGCCACTCGGTAAATATGCATCGGGGATGTTTCGGAGGATGTGCATTTTGCACAATCTCAGCTCATCAAGGCAAATTCATAGCCTCGCGTTCGAAACGTTCAATTGTTGAAGAGGCGAAGAAGGTATGCGATATGCCGGACTTCAAAGGTTATATATCTGATTTAGGCGGACCATCGGCCAATATGTATATGATGGGGGGCAAGAATAAGGAAATATGTGCCAAATGTGTCAGACCCTCCTGTCTTCATCCCAGACCGTGTCCGAATCTTGATAATGATCACGGAAAAGTCCTCGACATATATCATGCAGTCGACTCGTTGCCCAAGGTAAAGAAATCATTCATCGGTAGCGGTGTGCGTTACGACCTCGCTATGGCTAAAGCGCAGAATGAAAAAGGTGATGCAAATAATAAGAGATATCTTGCAGAGCTTATCAGAGACCACGTCAGTGGGCGTCTGAAGGTTGCACCCGAACATACATCGGACGTAGTGCTTGATTGTATGCGCAAGCCATCGTTCGGATTATTCCGTAAATTCAAGACTATATTTGATGATGTCAACAAGAAAGCGGGATTGAAACAGCAGCTTATCCCCTATTTCATCTCCTCACATCCGGCCTGTCGGGAAGAGGATATGGCGGAGTTGGCAGTAATAACCAAAGATCTTGACTTTCATCTTGAGCAGGTGCAGGATTTCACTCCGACTCCGATGACGGTGGCGACAGAGATTTATTTTACCGGTTACCATCCCTATACCGGCGAGAAGGTATATACTGCCAGAACCGAAAAAGAGAAACTCGCCCAACGGCAATTTTTCTTCTGGTATAAACCCGATGCGCGAAATCAAATCATCAGTTCCTTAAATAAACTTCACCGCCCCGACCTCATCAAGGCTCTTTATCCGATGGGTTACATCCCCAATTATGGTCGACTGGCCAAGACGGAAGATAAGAAGCCGTATAGGCCGAATAAATCTCAAGCGAAAAATGACAGGAGAGGCTATTCGAAAAAGAAATAGATAGAATTTC
>JAIEAO010000025.1 GCA_029071345.1 Muribaculaceae bacterium
CGGATTTTGCAGCCTTGACTTCAAAATCCTCCCATTCTATGTCGTGCAGCTTCGCTACAAGCTCATCCTTTGTCATTACAAATGTTAAGTTTAGCTCCGCAAAGTTAATTAAATTTTTTGATTTCAGAGACGTTGAGGGCGTAGACGGTGGAGCGGAGTTCGGAGGCGAGGAGGGTGGGGGTGTGCGGGGAGTCGGCGAGGGTTTGCCAGCTTATGGGTTTGCCGAAGATGACGTGGAAGGATTTGCCACGCGATTTACACAGTTCGCCGGGCAAGAGTGCCTGCTCGATGTTGATTTTGAGCCCTAATTTCTTGCGACGGCGGGCGGTTTTGTAGAAGCGCGGGGAGTTCTCGCCGATGAAGTGTACGGGGATGATGTCGCGCTTGAATTCGATGGCTTTGGCGATGAATGATTTGTTCCAGCGGAGATCCCGGATCACGCCGTCGTCGCCGAGGCGCGAACAGAGGCCGGCGGGGAAGATGATGATCTGGCGGTCGGAGGCGTAGGCGTCGTTGATGGCGCGCGCCGCGTCGCGACCTTGTGCTCCGTATTTGTTGATGGGTAGGAAGACGGGGCGCAGCGGCTCCACGTTCATCAGCATATCGTTGACAAGAAAGCTGATGTTGGCGTCGCCATATTTCTCGCCGAGGATGGAGATGAGACCGATGCCGTCGAGTCCGCCGAGGGGATGGTTGGAGGCGAAGATGAAACGGCCGTCGTCGGGGATGTTCTCCATCCCTTCGGTGGTGAGGGTGAGGTCGAAGAAGTCGTAGACACCCTTGGCGAACGCGGTGCCCTGCTTGGGGTATGTGGCTTCAAGCACATGGTTGAGCTCGTCCTGATGAATAAGACGCTCAAGGCCGTGCAGCAGGAAACCGGGGATCATTTTCCCTTTCCAGCCGCCGGCTCGTTGACGTATTATTTTCGTAAGATCGATTTTCATGATAATTAGGAGTTAGGAATTAGGAGTTAGGAATTAGGAGTTAGGAGTTTTGGACAGGTGTGAGAATACGTTTCCGGCAAAGCCGCTTGCGGCGTTATCGGAGCGACACTTGCTGGCAAGTGGCGTGTTATTGAGCAGTTGCAAGCAACTGCCTCTCCGATTATAGCGGACGAGATATGTCGCGTCCCTACTTCTCGCCTCTCACTTCTCACTTCTCACTATTACCCGTTTACTGAGGATTCTTCGTCCCAGAATTCTTCGTTCCAGTCTTCATCGTTCCAGTCGGCGAAGTCTTCTTCCTCCTCTGTCTCGGGTTGGTCGAAGATGAATTCGTCTTCCTCCTGCACACGGTGGCGCATGTCGAGCTTGCGGTGGGTGATGGTGAAGTTATTCTTATTCTCCTCCGAGTTTATCTCGCGCCAGAGGAGGTCCTTGAGCTCGGTGATTCCCTGACCGGTAACGGCAGAGATGAACACTGTCGGCACGTCGTCGGGAAGTTCCTTGGCTATCTCCTCGCGCAGCTCGTCGTCGAGCATATCGGACTTGGAGATGGCGAGCACGCGCGATTTGTCGGCGAGCTCGGGGTTGAATTCGCGCACCTCTTTCAGCAATATCTCGTAATCACGCTTGATGTCGGCTGAGTCGGCCGGCACCATGAAGAGCAGCACGGCATTACGCTCGATATGACGCAGGAACCGAAGTCCTAATCCTTTACCCTCGCTGGCACCCTCGATGATGCCCGGGATGTCGGCCATTACGAAAGATTTGTCGCCGCGGTATTCCACGATGCCGAGGCTCGGCTCCATGGTGGTGAAGGGGTAATCGGCAATCTTCGGTTTGGCGGCGGAGATGGCTGAAAGCAGGGTAGACTTGCCGGCGTTGGGGAAACCTACGAGACCGACGTCTCCCAGCAATTTAAGTTCAAGCACCACGGCTTTCTCAAGCGCGGGCTGACCGGGCTGTGCGTAGCGGGGCGCACGGTTGGTGGCTGTGGCGAAATGCCAGTTACCGAGACCACCCTTGCCGCCTCGAAGCAGCTTCACCTCCTCGCCGTCTTCGGTGACTTCGCAGAGGAAATCGCCTGTCTCGGCATCGAAGACCGTGGTACCGATAGGCACCTCTATGATCTGGTCCTCGCCGTCCTTACCGGTTGAGCGGTTTTCGCCGCCGCTCTGTCCGTTGGTGGCGAAGACATGACGGCGATAGCGCAAGGGGAGCAGGGTCCACAGATGACGGTTACCCTTAAGTATGATGTGACCGCCGCGGCCACCGTCGCCCCCGTCGGGTCCACCTTTGGGTATATATTTCGCACGATGAAAATGGCGCGAACCTGCGCCTCCTTTGCCGCTGCGGCAAAGTATCTTAACATAATCTATAAAATTCGAATCAGCCATTTCAGTTTTCGGTTTTTCAATTATCTGTAGGGACGCACCATGGTGCGTCCGCACTTATGACGAAATTTATTTTGGGTGGACGCTCCATGGAGCGTCCCTACATGAGTAAACCATTTAGCGCTCATGCCAGCTCGTTGGCGGCGCGGAAGTCGTCGGGCGAGCCGATGTCGATCCAGCGCCCTTCGATGGCGAACGATTCCACACGTTCCCCCTTCGCTATCAATGACTCGATGAAATCAGGGGCGTCGAGGTATTCGCCGGCCGGGATGGCGTCGATAAGCTCGCGCTTCATCATATAAACACCCCCGTTGGCAAAATAGTTGTAGGTCGGTTTCTCTTCCAGTCCGAGGATGCGGGTGCCGTCGGTGCGCATGATAGCGTAGGGCACCGATACGGTGTATGGCACCGTGCCGACAGTCAGAGCCGCGCCGGTGGAGATATGGTGTCGCCACATCTTGTCGAAGTCGATATTGGTGAGGAGGTCGGAATTCATCACCAGGACGGTGTCGTTCTGCAGACCGTCTACGAGTGCGAGGCTGCCGAGTGTGCCGAGACGGCGCGGTTCGCGCACGCACTTCACTTCGGCGAACGGCTTGGGGTCGGCAGAGTTGCGCATTGAAAAATGCTCTTCGATCTGTTCGCCGAGATAGTTGACAGTGACGAAGACATTTTTGATGCCGAATGCTTCAAGGCGTTCGATGTTTCGGTCGATGATAGGCTTTCCGCCCACTTTCAGCAGGGGTTTCGGGGTGTGGAGCGTGAGCGGACGAAGTCGCTCACCCTTTCCTCCGGCCATCAGGACGGCATCAACCGGGAGCACCGCCTGCAGCGAGTCGAGGTCGAGGATATCGGTCAGTCTCCCTTCCCGGGTGAGGGGGATGAGTCTGAGGTGACGTCGCTTTCCCTCCGCCACCACCTCCGCCGCGTTGTCATTAGAGTCGAGCGAAGTGAAAAGAGTGTTCATCGCCTTACAGACGCTGTCGGAAATGCTGACACCCCGCAGCAGAGCACGGCGTATGTCGCCGTCGGTGACTGCACCGAGAATCTTATCGTCTGAATCGGTTACGAAAAGAATCATTCTTCCACCTGAGAGGGAGTTGATAGCGTCAAGGGCATCCTTGACAGATGCATCGGGATTTAAAATATGAGATTTTAACCGTTCGGGAATCATTGTCAGTCGTTGTCTTGGGTTATGAAGGGCTCGTCGTAGTTGGCGAGCGAATTGCGCAACTCGTCGGTTACCATCACCCGCAGCTCGCGCGGGGCGAGGACAGTGACAGCGGTGCCGAAGCCGAGGATTTCATGCACAAGCTCATAGTTGAGCTTAAGTTTATATGTGAAAATCGAATAGCTGTCGTGAATCTCCTCCTGCTGTGTGGGGTGGAACGGGAGGGCGCGGAAATATTTCGCCTGCTGAGGGGTGGTGCGTATCTTGACGGTGCGCACGGCCGCTTTCGAGAGCGTGATGCCGATGATATTGTCGAAGAATGTGGCGGGGTCCATCTCCTCCGGCATCTCGAACCGTTCGCTCACCATCACCATCGCCTTCACGCGGTCGAGGGCGTAGGTGCGGATATCGTTCGACTTCTCGCGCAGTCCGACCATATACCAGCGTTGCTTGTAACGCTTCACGAAATAAGGGTGAAAGAGGATATCGGTTTCGGGGCGCGAACGGTTGAAGCCGGCATAGGTGAAGCGTACCTTCTCCGATGCACCGATAGCTTCGAGCACCATCGGCAGGAACTCACGCGCCGAGGGCACATCCTCCACCAAGACGCGACCGGCGGGAGTCTGCGAATCGCGCAATGCCGAACTCACGGCGTAAGAGTCGAGAAGCCAGTTGGTAAACGATCGGTTATGCTCGTCGTCGCCCTGGTCGATATAGTACTCCCCGCGGCGGTTGCAAAGGATATCGATATGGAAATTCTCCTCAATCGCGCGGCGGTAATGGAAAAACGTGCGCGGCGGGATCGGTGCGCCGTCGCCGAGGGGAGAGCGCATCCAAAGACGGTCGATCTCCTCGCGCGTCAGTTTGCCATAACGGTTGAGGATATCGACGAGCCATATATATCTGCTGATAAGGTCGCGAGCCATAACAGCGACAAATATAACAAAAATTGGCGAGAGGGCAAAGGAGATTGGTGGAAATAGAAAAAGGTCGACTCGCGTCGACCCTGTTTCTTCAATTAAAACAACAATAACAACTTTTTCAGAACGCTTATAGTATCTAATTACTTTGCGATTTACGTTATTAAAACATCGCGCCCTCAAAAAAGGTTCATTGCCTCCGATTTTTTTATAGTTTTAAATAATGTTAATTTGATTTTTGGTTAGAGGAGGTCGCGGTAGATGTCGAGGGCGGCTTCGATCTCTTTTGCTGGGATGGATATGTCGGTGCCGGGGATGCCGATCTCGTTGAGGAGGACGAAGCGGATGTCGCCGGCGGTGTGGTTCTTTTTGTCGTGACCCATTATATCCAATAGGTCGGGGTAGTCTTTGCAGAGTATGGGCACACCGCGGAAGTATGGTTTGAGGATATTGGTGGCGTAGGTGTGGATCTCAGCCGATGGAAGGCCAAGCTGGGTGTGGCTGAGGATGAGTGCTACGAGAATGCCGTTGGCTACTGCCTCACCGTGGCTTATCGGGGTGCCCCGGCGCATCATCCATGTCTCGAATGCGTGTCCGGCGGTGTGCCCGAAATTCAAAATCTTACGCAATCCTTTTTCGTGCGGGTCTTCATCGGTGACTCGCTCTTTGAAGCGCACTGCCTCGACAATAAGGGGAAACAGTTCTTCGGGATTGTCGATGTCTGCGCGAAGGCAGCGATGGTAAAATTCTTTCGATGAAATCAGGGAAGTTTTGACGATTTCAGCGAATCCGGACGCTGTTTGGTCGGGGGGTAAGGTGCGTAGCGGAAGAGGGGAGATAACGACGGCCTCGGGTTGATGGAAGGCACCGATTTCGTTCTTGAGTCCGTTGAAGTCGATGGCGGTCTTACCCCCGACCGCTGCATCGACCGCTCCGAGTACGGTGGTGGGGATGTTGACATACCGGATGCCGCGTTTGAATGTCGCCGCTGCAAAACCGCCGATGTCGGTTACCACACCCCCGCCGAGATTAATTAGGAGAGATGAACGGGTGGCACCCTCGTTAGATAGACTTTCCCAGATATGGGTGAGGGTCTGCAGGTTCTTATTCTTCTCGCCGGGCTCGATGGTGATGATTTTGACATTATGACTCTCCACCCACGGCATGAGCGCAGGTAGAACCAATTTCTCCACATTGTTGTCGGTGAGGATAAACATAGGGCCTAAGTGTGTCCTGTCGCGGTCGCGGCATGCCGCGACCCTACACTTGAGGGCAGTGGCAAGATCGGTGGTCTCAATTATGCGGGAGGTGTCGGGATTCATCGGCAATCAGCAAATTGAGTCGAGATAATCGGCAAAATCGGGCATTGAGGGGAAGACCACGTCGGCACCCTCGCGCTCGAAAGCCTCACGCGGGATAGGACCGGTGGTGACGGCTACGGTGAAGATCCCCGCGCCTTTCCCGGCACGAACACCTAACGGCGCATTCTCGATCACTATCGCTTCCTCAGCGGGCACTCCGGCAATGGCCAACCCCTTCAGGTACGGTTCCGGGTCAGGTTTGCCGTGTACCACATCTTTGGCTGTCACGCGGTCGCCGGGTTGGAACGCTCCGGGATAATCTTTGTTGATATTGTCGATCAGCGAAGCCTGCGACGAACCCGTGACAAGTACACGACGAATTCCGGCGCGTTCGAGAGCGCGGAGCATACGGTCGGTGCCCGGCATCGGGTCGTTATTGCCTATCTCCTTGAAATATTGTGTCTTGAGAGCATACAGTTCATCGGCGCGTTCGTCGCTTACGCCGTGTCCGAGGGCACGGTTATATAGCAGCTGGATCACTGCCGGGCCGGTCATTCCTTCGTTGAGGTAGATATCCTCGGCCGTGCAGGGCACGCCCACCTCTTTCATGAGGCGTTCCCACGCGCGGGTGTGATATTTCATTGAGTCATAGATCACACCGTCCATATCGATGAGGGCGGTGGTTTTGCCTTTCAAGATATTTTCCATTAATGTTTAATATGCAATGTTTAATGAGTAATGGTGTATTATTAAAACGGATAATAATATAATCTATTTTACCAAGCGGCTAAGGAGCGGGGTGAGGAGCGGGATCGCCGCCACGGAGTGTCGGTGCTACTCAAGTCGCGCGGAGGCTTTGGGGCGTCCATCTCGTGGAAGATGATATGCAGACCGATGGCGCGGGTCATCAGCAGGTCGTCATGGCAGCCGGCTATCGCCCCGTAGCTTCCGTTCTGACGCCGTTCGTAGCTCAGATATTCGTCGAGACAGTCCTGATCGCGCTCAGTATACATCCCCTCGCGGATAACTTTCACCAGCGTGGTGATAATCATAGGTTTCGTAGCAATGTTGGTGTGGAATCCGTAGCGTACCGGCAAACCTCTCACCACCGCCTCCTCGCTTCGCTGACGGGTATAGAGGTTGGGGTAATCATCGCGCAGTCGGTTGAGAATGAACGATGACTGGTCGCCGTCGACATCGCGGTCGCGGTCATGCGTCTCAAGGGTGTTACTCTCGATCACGAGGAGTGCGTTATCGTAAAATCGCCCTGCATGAGCCGCCTTCTCGGTCAGCAGGTCGAAGTCGATATGACCGCGCCATTGTGCCACTACTTCCGGCCCTCCACCGAGTGTCATGGGTGCGCGGTCGAACACCGCGATAACACTCCAATCGGCCTTTGCCGAACGTCCACCGACATCTACCACGACGACATATCGGTCGGTCATACGACCCTCGGATCGGTCAGGAAGTTTCCAGATTTTCCACCCTCCCGATGATAGAGGCATGAAACCATTTTCCTCGATTTCACCGATGTTTTTTGGGTCTTCGCATCCCGTTCTCAAAGCCTCAACTTTATACTTGTCGAACACTCGTGCGCCTGAATGTACGAACGCCTCGACATCGTCCGAAGGATATTCGCCGGCCATGAGTCCGTGGTCGGAATATTTCGCTCTCTCCGCCACATACCAGTTGATCGCCTCCAATGTCGCACCCTTCTCCCAAAGCCACCAAAGATACTTCCCCGGTTGGGCGCGGGAAGAAGAGGCTGTAGCTGACTGCCGTCCTTTAAATAGCTTCTCAGCAAAGTCGCGTTTCTCGATCGGATTGGAAAACGGCAACGAATACTGGTCGATCTCGAACCATGATACAAAGAGGGGTTCGAACTGCGAGACACCCCGTTTGGCGGCCTCATATTCGCGGTGAAAGAAATTGCCGGTGCCGTTGGCGGTGGATTCGTAGACAATCATGGTCATCGGGGCGAGGAGCACGCCCGAACACGCAGAACGGAGGATATCTTCAGGCGATTTACCGTTAGTCTTGCGCCAGATACCCACCTCCGAGCAGTGCACGAGGTTGTAATCGCCACCTCGGCAAGAGTCGGGTCGCTCGGCGGTGCCGATCTTTATCTTGCAGTTACGTGCCGGTACGCGGAAAATAGCCCCCGACCTCCCCACGCGCTCCATCTTTTTAGGCGCGCCTTTTCCCTTTACTGTCTCCTCAATCTTATCGGGTGCGACACCTTCAAGCATCTCGACAGGGTATGACTCCATCATCTTGTCGAACATATCCTTAATTTCATCCGAACCGACACCTTGATGTGCGATTATCAGGGAGTTAAGGCTACGTTCGTGGATAAGCTGGAGCCATGCCATATAAAGTTGCGAACAGGTGGATC
Organism: Muribaculaceae bacterium; assembly: GCA_029071345.1. Classification (GTDB taxonomy): domain Bacteria; phylum Bacteroidota; class Bacteroidia; order Bacteroidales; family Muribaculaceae; genus Lepagella. Next base: position 8,123 of record JAIEAO010000025.1, read on the forward strand.
CTCCCCATTGTCGGGCTTTGAGGAGTATGATACGGATCGGTTTCCCTTTCGTGCGCATTGATTCCAAAGTGGTGATAAACTTCCGTTGCGGACGGTTGAGGATAAACGGCACATCGTCGCCGCCTCCTTTGCGCTTGATTTTCACGAATGTGGCAGCCCAATAAGGGAAATCGTGGAGCGAACGCATGAAATCATAATTCTGCTTAGTGAGTGAGATTCCGCGCATCGACTCCGGCAACCAGACGGTTTCCCCGGTGCCCGGTTTAACGCATTTGAACCGTTCACCTATCGAGCCTTTCCCCGACACAGGGTCGAACGGAGTGGCTATCTCCTTAAGCCTCCGTTCGTTTTCTTCCAATATTTTCTCAATCATAATCAACGGTTTAAGATTAGCAAGCGCGAAGACGGTAGATCATCGTGCGCGCAGACTGCGGTGTAAGATAGAATTCGGGTGCCGGGGAATTTACTACTCGGAAAGAAGCCTCGATTAGCGAGATTCCCGGCTCTTCTTCGAGGATACGTTTCACACGGCGGAAGATTTCGCGGAACATCTCGCGTCGCTTCGGATTCATGGAAGCAAGTGTATCGCCCTTGAGCATCTTCGATATCACCATCATTGCCCTCCGTTCGCTGACCCAGAATCGCGATGCGGGTGTGAGCGACGCGCGTTCAAACAACTCCGTCAGGGGAGGGTCGCCTAAATTTGATAGTTGAGCACGGAAAGCGCGAAGCAGTTCTTCGTTCCGCTGATCCTTGAATTCTACTACTGATCCTTTCTTTTTCATAAAAAGTGTAAGTTAGTGGTTAAATACCCCTCTTGATTGGGGGTGTAATAATGAAATCGGGTGCAAATATAATATGTAAAATCCAACAATGCAAATATAAATATTAGCAAAGTAAATAAATAATACTTTTATCGGGGATTTTAATTCTAATTTTGCAACGCAATCGGATGAGAGATGTATTGTAGAATAACAC
>JAIEAO010000026.1 GCA_029071345.1 Muribaculaceae bacterium
ATCGTCTAAATTCAAAATTTAACCCCTTATAAACAAAAAAATCCCAAAATTATTTGGAATTTAACATAGAATACGTGAGAATCATACTCTCGTTGCTCGTCCCACACCTTGAGGCCTTCGCATGCCCGAATCAGCCGAACGAGCAAACGCACAGAAACCTCACGCAGTATATACTGCATATAACCATAGCATACCGTGACCTCTACAGGCCACCGTCTGTTATTCGGATATATACCTCCACAAGGCATCTACCGTCTGCTACATTCTCGACCAATTCTGAAAGTTGCGAAGTTTCAAGGTGTCAAGAAAGAGCGTAAAAGTAAACGCTAAACAATATGTCATCAGTCCGCCCACAGCCCCGATCGGGTTTCTGTAAGCGATCTGCGTTGCAAATTTAAAAAATATTTTTTGGTTCTACAAAATATCGTATTGATTTTTTTTAATTATTTAGGGATTCAGATCAGTCCGTGCATGATAGCGTAGACAGACAGACCTGAGACTGAGCGGATGCCGAGTTTCGAGGAAATATTTTTTCTATGAGAGGAAGCGGTGTTGGCCGAAATGCAGAGCTTATCAGCTATCTCTTTTATCGTGTGTCCGTTGGCTAATTCCTTAAGGACCTCGATTTCTCGTGATGTCAATTCGGAGGTTTCTTCCTGTTCTCCGGATTCCTTAAAGAATTTTTCGAATGTGGAGATAACATCGATAAGATCTCCATTTCGTCCTACGGATATGATGTTGCCGGAAGTAATGGCTGTGCCTTCGCACAATATAATGGTTTTCCCTTTGCGGGGAAGGAAGAAATCCGTGTAGTTGGCGAATATGTCGGCGCTCACCACGAATTTATCGAAATGTTCCACCGAACCGTTCTGCATGTCGCCCGTATTCACCCTTTCGATATATGAATGTGATGAATTGTCCGAGATCGATTTTATCGCGATATATTCTAAAGTGGTCAGCCCTATTACTGCTATTTTTCGCATAGCGGTCGGAAGATTCGGTTGCGAATTCGGTTATTCTGACGGATATCTTTCTCGAGGATAAAGATTGCGCTTACGACAGCCATACATAGATTATGGTTGCGCACTCCTTTGAGATGAACTACAAAGAAAGAAATGAGATCGCGCACTTTATCCTCAAGACTGGTGTGATCGAATGGCAGGTCAAACTTAACCCCTTTTATCTCTCCTTCTCCAATCCTTATCATCCGTATGGCTTCTTCATGATCATTGCGGATAAGCGGAAGCCAGAATTCCAATTCTTTAGTTATGCTCTGCTGAAGATCATTCTTAACCTCCTGATAGAATTTATTAAGGAGTGAAAGATTACTCAATCTGTCGTCTCCATTCTTATCCTGCATCTCGTTGCGGATAAGGAGATTAAAGTGCCGGTCGATATTCGGGAGCTGGATATCGCGATAATACAGATCTGTCTTTTCCAGATATTCCGCCACCATGTCGAGATATTTCCTCTCAATGATCTTTACCGGCAGATATTCCGGATTAAGATATGTGTTGATGATTGCTAAGAAAAAGTCAACATCTATATTGTTAATCCTGCAACTCTCAGCGATCGTGCGGTCTCCCACTCCTAAATAAAAGCCAAACCGATTTATGACGGCCACTATCGAAGGGTCTTCAAAAATCGGTTCGCTCAGTTTTGATTCTTTGGTATATACAGCCATTATATGTAATGTTATCTGATTATGATGCATCCGTTCTGGGAGATCACAATATCCATCTTCACATCATGAGGCTCGACGGGTATTTCATCCAATATCTGAAATTCATATCCTACGCCGACTTTAGTGGCTCTGGTAGCCGATAATAATCGATCGTAAAATCCTTTGCCTCGGCCAAGTCTGTTTCCTTTCTTGTCGTAGGCCACTGCAGGCACTACAATTAATTCTATATCTTCAGGATTTACAGTGTTGTCTCCCGTAGGCTCCTCGATGTGGAATGCACCTAACTCAAGACGGGTCTCATCATACGGAAGGATTTCGAGATTGACACCATTGACTCTCGGAAGATAAAAATGCTTTCTATTACCCCATTTCGATAAGAAGCGATGTGTAGACAATTCGTCGGGGAGAGAATGATACATCAATATGTGCTCGGCCATCATAAAAGCCGGAGTATTTTCCAAATGGGCAAATACCTCTTCCGCGGCCGAAAGCTTTTCAGTCTCGAGCAGCATTGACCGCAATGCCTTGATTTTTCTTCTGATTTCACTTTTTTCCATAGTATAATTAATTTAGTTTTGTCGGAGAGTCTCCACTTTCAAGAGCTTTAACGGCCCTCTCGATTGTGCTGTCTTTCTGATTCAAAATCTCGATAAACGAATTGAAGCCTATCAGATCGCGGGCAATAACAGCTTTCAACTGATTAAGCAGAAGATCGCGAGAGCGGTTGATATAGAACCATCGCGCGGGAAGACCATTTTCTGCTGCAAAACTTACGAAGTTGTTGAGCAGCATATTGTCGCGAGGAAGAACTCTATTTAGTTCTGCCATTGATTTTTCTTTGATGATAGATCTGTATTTTTCAGAGAAATCGCCGGCAAAACGCTGAATAAGACCGCGGTTCAGAGCTTCGAGATAGTAAGATGAATACCCTGTTGTGTCTTCAGGCACAAACACATCGGGCATGATGCCTCCACCACCGTAAACGGTTCTGCCGGAAACAGTAGTGAATTTCTTTGATTCATCCATTTTTACCGAATCTTTCGAATAGAACTCTCCATGATTATATCTGTCTACGATGTCGAGCTCGTACTTCCCATCAACACCTCTCTTGTAATCTTTCTGAATACATCTGCCTGACGGTGTATAATAACGTGCTACTGTCAGACGAAGACCGGAGCTGTCAGGAAGCATGATAGGATTCTGCACCAATCCCTTGCCGAATGTGCGTCGGCCGATCACCAGGCCCCTGTCGTTATCCTGAATGGCTCCGGCAAAGATCTCTGATGCGGATGCGGAGAATTCATTGGTGAGAACGGAAATTTCGACGTTCTGGAACTGGCCGGTGCCGTCACTGATGAACATACTTTCATTTTCAGGATTCCGTCCTTTAGTGTATACAATAATCTTTCCGGCCGGAAGGAATTCATTGACCATACTGATGGCCTGATCCATGAAACCACCTGAGTTGCCCCTGAAATCAAGAACATATTTCGAGGCTCCCTCTTTGCGGAGCGAGGACAGTGCGGATATAAACTCATTGTATGTGGTACGGGCAAACTTACTTATTCTGACATAGCCGATCGAATCGTTGATCATGTAGTAAGAGTCTACGCTTTTTTCGGGAATCTTATCTCGTGTAATATCAAATGTGATAAGTTTCGTTGCCGAACGTCGTTTTACCTTTAGAGACACTTTGGAACCTTCCGGACCGCGCAACAGTTTGAATACCCTTGAATTGGATATGCTGTCACCGATCATCTTCTTACCATTGGCTTCAAGAATCATATCACCGGGCTGCATCCCTACCATCTCTGCCGGGCCGCCGGGTATCACTTCAATCACGCGTACTGTATCGGAAAGAATTTGGAAAGATACACCAATTCCTCCGAAAGCCCCTTCCAATTCTTCATTGGTTGCAGTGAGTTCGGATTTCGGGATATATACCGAGTGAGGGTCGAGCGAGGACAGAAGTTCGGGAATTGATGTTTCCAACAGAGAATCGACATCTATCTCATCGACATACTGACTTCTGATCAATCCGAGAATTGTCTGTATTTTTTCCTGTTGTGGCGACATTTTACGCCCTGCCTCATATTTACCAATATATATTCCTCCAATTATGCCGCCGGCAAGTGCCAACGGCAAGAATATTGAAGCTAAATTCCTTTTCATTACAATCTTTTTGAATTGAAGCCCTTACGGTATTAATTAGTTTTCTTTTTCCTCTATAGGCAAATATACCACTTCGATCCCGGCATCTTTCAGGAGATCGATACCATCGGTAATACGGTATATATCGGAGAATACTACCTTCTTAATCCCTGCTTGTATAATAAGTTTGGAACATTCCATGCATGGACTTGTCGACACATAGAGCGTGCTCCCTTCGCTTGAATTGTTGGAGCGTGCCACTTTTGTTATTGCGTTAGCCTCAGCATGAAGCACATATGGCAGGGTCACTCCTTCGTCGCTCTCACAGACATTGGGAAATCCCGACGGAGTTCCATTGAATCCGTCGGAGATTATCATTTTATCCTTGACAAGAATAGCTCCTACTTTTCTGCGGGTGCAGTATGAATTTTCACTCCAGATACGAGCCATTCTCAAATATCTGCGGTCCAGTGTGGTCTGTTTGTCTTCCATTATGATTTAATAATTATTCAAGTCCCTTTTCCAAAAGGAATCTTTCCGCATCAATAGCCGCGCGACATCCGGTGCCTGCCGCACTCACGGCCTGACGATAAATCGGATCCGCGCAGTCTCCGGCTGCATATACACCCTCGACGCTTGTATAGGTATGCGGAGCTTCTACCTTGATGTATCCCTCGTCGTCCATTTCAAGTTGACCTTTGAATATTGAAGTGTTGGGTGTGTGACCGATTGCAAGGAAAAATCCATCTATAGGAAGATCGAATTCCTCTTGTTCGGGAGTAGCCAGATTGCGGACGATTCTTGCGCCTTCTACACCACCCTCGCCGTAAAGACCGACAGTGTTGCAGTTAAAAAGAATCTCGATGTTTTCTCTTTCATCTACTCGTTTCTTCATGATATCCGATGCGCGCAGGTGATCCTTACGCACGATCATATAAACTTTTTCGGCAAGAGTGGAAAGATACAAAGCCTCTTCGCAAGCAGTGTCGCCTCCACCAACTACTGCCACTTTCTTCTTACGGTAGAAGAAACCGTCGCAGGTGGCGCAGGCACTGACTCCTAAACCATTATATTTATCTTCATCAGGCAAACCTAAATATTTGGCTGTAGCTCCTGTAGAGATAATCACGGTTTCAGCGATTATTATGTCGCCGCGCTCATCTACGCATCTGAACGGTCGCTTTGAGAAATCTACACTGGCTATTGAGCGTGACACAACATGTGCGCCGAATCGCTCTGCCTGATTCCGTAACTGATCCATCATTTCCATTCCCTGAACGCCATCGACATAACCCGGGAAATTTTCAATTTCAGTGGTTTGAGTAAGCTGTCCGCCTGGCTGATGTCCTTCATAAATGAGCGGATGAAGATTTGCGCGTGAAGTGTAAATACCGGCTGTATATCCGGCCGGCCCGGATCCTATAATCAATACTTTTGTTCTTTGTTCTTCCATAATGTTATATCTTTACTTTATAATTCATGCCTCGACTTTCAATCAAATTATCAGAGTTCATTTATTATATAACATTTAAT
>JAIEAO010000027.1 GCA_029071345.1 Muribaculaceae bacterium
CTCTCGGCTCATGTAGATCTTGAGCGTGGAATTATCATCCTCATATCCATAATTGTCTGTGAGAATAAGCAGAGATTCAGCCAGACGGCCTCTGATATGTTTCTGAGTGAGGTTGATAATCTTTGTATCCGAACCGCCGAGGTTGCGTGAAAGTTCGTGAATGAAGAACATGGCGAGATCATTGTTTTGTCTCACAAGATCCTCAACCACTTGCATCGGAATGATACCGATCACCGAAGGTTCGAAAGCAGCAGCGGTAGAAACGTATGGCTCTTTAGCAAAATAGGCTCTGTAGCCAAAATATTGAACCGGACGATAAAGGCGTAGAATCTGCACGCGATCGCCGATTCCGCTTTTGTATAATTTCACCTTTCCGGCCAGAAGGCAATACAGATTTTCCGGTGTCTCCTTCTCGGCGTAAATTATCTGGTTCTTCTTATATTGTTCGTATTTGAAATTTTCGGTAATGATACGTTTTTCCTTAGGGTGCAAGGCATTCCACATCTCGGAAAGATCATCTCCGATAATTCTCTCTAAAGTACTTTTCTTAATCATTCAGTCAATATCGTTAATTAAGCAGGGAGTCTAAATGCAAAATTACAACAAAATTGGCAATATATAAAATATTATGAGTGAAATTATTAGTTATATTCAGTTAAAGTCGTTATTTCCCGTAATTAAGTCAGATTACTCAGCGAAATTCTTCTGATCTTTCCGGATGCCGTGCGCTCAAGACCAGGCCGGATATAGATTTCCTTCGGCTTTTCATGAGGCGACAGACAGGAATCGCAGACCGACTGAATCTTCTTTGCGCAGTGTTGCTGATCATCTCCCCGGAATTCGGCGATAATAATCAGACGTTGCCCCCATTTGTCGTCGGGAAGAGATGACACATAAAACGGAATGTCGAGATATGCCGATAATTTCTCCTCTATTATCTCCGGATTTATTTTTCTGCCTCCCGAGATGATAATGTTATCCTTACGACCGCTAATATAGAATTCCGTCGGATTCAAAACCTCGGCGCAATCATTGGTGACTATGGATTTCCATCCCGGAATGGATATTCCTAACGCTCCATCCTCATCTGAAACCGTAATGTCACCCAGAGTCCGGAATGGCTTGGGGTGCTCTGCGATACGGCGCAATGCGATGTGTGAAGCAGTTTCGGTCATGCCGTAACTCTCGTAAGCTGCGAGACCTGAATCCGCAATCCTTTTCCTTAGGGCCGACGGTATGGCCGAGCCTCCGACGAGGATATGGTCGACAGGGGGCATTTTATCAAGATTGTCGAGAATATGAATCATCTGCGAGGGCACTACGGAGAGAAGAGATATTCTCTCCGTTACCCCGGCAAGGGGGCGGTTAGACGGTTGTTCCCATTTCAGACGGCACCCTAACAGACGCTGACGCACCAGCATCATCTTACCCCCTATGAAGTCGGGAGAGATGCAGGAATAGAGCAGAGATGAAGAATCCAGACCGAAGAAATCCGCTGTGCGCCGTGCGCTTTCGAGAAGATGTTTCTTCTCTAACGTCATCTCCTTGGGTCTCCCGGTGGAGCCTGAAGTATGACATAAAAGGGCATTATCATTCACCCATTCTTCTGCTAATTCCTCGTAGGTCATTACAGTTTTCTCCAGTCAAGTTTGCGTATTGCTTCGTAGTCGAGTGTGGCGTGCGTATCATACATCAGTTTCTCGCCGTCGGTGTATATCGGAGAAGCGATATTATTGGTGAACAGAGCACCGGTGCCGAGTCCTTGAGGCATTTGATTCTTCAATGTCGCGACCCATTGGGCAAGAGCATTGAGGCCGACGTTAGACTCTAAAGCTGATGTAATCCACCATCCGATGTTGCGTTTCTCTGCCAGTTCTATCCATTCCTGCGCACCCGAGAATCCCCCCGTCAGCGATGGCTTGATTACGATATATGCCGGATGAATTTCATCAAGCATACGCTCTTTCTCCTCGCGGGTGAATTTCCCGATAAGTTCTTCATCAAGAGCTATCGGGAGGGGAGAAACTTCACAGAGGAAACGCATCAGCGCCGCATTACCGGCTTTGATGGGTTGCTCGATTGAATGAACGTCAAGATCGGCAAGGCGTTTAAGGCGAGGCAAAGCGTTATCCATGGTGAATGCGCCGTTGGCGTCTACACGGATTTCTACTTTTGAGCTGTCGTAACGGTCGCGGATATAATGAATCATTTCCACTTCGCTCTTCCAGTCGATGGCTCCGATCTTGAGTTTGATGCATCGGAAACCGGCTGCGAGTTTCTTCTCAACCTGCTCAATCATTGCATCGTAATCACCCATCCAGATGAGACCGTTGATTACAATATCCCTTTCGCCGAGAATGAATGGGGAGTCGAAATATACACCTCGACACCCTCCTGAATAATCGCGGATAGCCTGCTCCAATCCCATCTGCAGAGAGGGGAACCGGGTTAAATCTGTAGTCTTTCCGATGGCGATATTGGCCTGTAGCTCCATCAGCTTGTAAAAATATCTCTCGTCGGCTTCGGGCGACAGTCCGGGGAAGACCGCAGCTTCGCCGATTCCGAACTGCGAATCATCGCGTTCGTCGTAAAGGCGCAGGAAGCAGGTTATCTTTTCGGTCAGTACGCCACGCGACGTACCGGCCGGTTTTTTGAAATTCAGATTATATGGACAGAAATCTAAGCGCATGCGCTAAGTATTAAGTATTAAGTATTAAGTAATAAGTAAGAAGTAAGAAGTAAGAAGGATTAACTCCTAACTCCTAACTCCTAATTCCTAATTAAAAGTTAGGGGAACATGGGGTATTGGTCGAAGTTTGGATCGCGTTTCTCAAGAAATGCATTCTTGCCTTCCTGGGCCTCATCCATCATGTAATACATGAGGGTGGCATCTCCTGCAAATTCCATGAGTCCATGCTGACCATCGAGTTCGGCATTCAAGGCGCGTTTGATCATGCGTATTGCGAACGGTGAGCGCTTCATGATAATCTTGGCCCATTCCACTGTGGTTTCTTCTAACTTGTCGAAGGGAACAACAGCATTTACCATACCCATTTCGAGTGCTTCCTGAGCGGTATACTGCTTGCAGAGATACCAGATTTCACGGGCTTTCTTCTGACCAACGCATCGTGCGAGGTATGAGGCTCCGAAACCGCCGTCGAAACTTCCTACTTTAGGACCTGTCTGGCCGAAACGAGCGTTTTCGGATGCAATGGAGAGGTCGCAAACCACCTGAAGAACGTTGCCACCTCCGATTGAATATCCGTTAACCATAGCTATCACAGGTTTCGGGATAGAGCGTATGGCGTGATGAAGTTCGAGCACATTGAGTCGTGGCACACCATTCTCATCTACATACCCGCCGTGACCTTTTGCGTTCTGGTCGCCACCGCTGCAGAATGCTTTGTCGCCGATTCCGGTGAGGATGATAACGCGGATATCCGGGCGTTCACGGCAGATTGCGAAAGCCTCGAGCATCTCTTTGTTGGTCAAAGGACGGAAGGCGTTATAGACTTTCGGACGGTTAATGGTGATTTTGGCGATTCCATCCATCTCCTCGAAGAGGATGTCGGTATATTCTTTAATTGTTTTCCAATTCATAATTTTATCTATTATTTCGGTTCATATATTCGGTTAATATTTTGGCAGAAATATCTCCATCTACGCATATTTCCATCAATCCCTTATTTCGGTTTGCCAAAAACGGGATAAAGTTCTCCTCAAGTTCCTTTTCAGATTCAACGGTTACATAATTCCAACCATAAGCATCCGCAAGTTTTTCGAGGGGAAGGTTAGGCTTTGCACAGAACAGTTTCTCTCTTTCGGGAATATCGCGGGTGGACGGAATAAAACGGAATATGCCACCTCCCTGATTGTTGATAACGATAATTTTGAAATTATCGGGTATTGAAGACAGGCCGAGTATGCCAGTATCGTATGCCATCGACATATCTCCGGTGATGAGAAGTGTCGGGCCTGCGTATGCCATAGCGCATCCGGCGGCCGTAGCAGTCGTACCGTCTATCCCCGAAACTCCTCTGCACGCGAATGAAGAGTGAGGGATGTTATCAGTAAAGAGCTGCGCGTATCTCACTGTGGTGCCGTTGCTGAGGAAGAGGTTGAACGATGAGGGGAGATTGGCGAGCATATTGGAGAATGCCCTGAGTTCGGACCATTGCGAATTATTCTCGATGAAGTTCTGTGCGGATATGCCTGCGGCCTTTCTCATGTTAGCCCAAAGCGATTTATAGTCCGCTGCAGAGGTTTTGACGGGATTCTTGGAGAGGAAGCGGGTGATACCCTTGAAGAATTTATCCGGCCTAACCTCTATGTGACGGGTAAGCGACATGAAGCAGTCGGCGGAAGGTGATGTGTCGCCGAGAGTCCAATGTTCTGACGGGGGATTATTCCGGAGGAAAGTTTTCAGTTTCCGTGACACCAGTGCCCCTCCGATCGAGATAACCACATCGGGTCTAAATGATTCCAACGACGATTCTTCTCCATTATCCATTTCAGTCAGAACGGTATCGATTTTATAAACGTCATTGTTGAGATGGAGGTTAGAGATCGTCTCGCAGAATAAGGTTACGTTAGGGAGTTTTGAGAATCCTGTCAAGGCGCGGTTCAGGCTATCATCAGGTTGCATGAATCCGGCAGTTACCATTATCCGTTTCCCCTCAAGTTCCTGAGCAAGCTCCTTGTAGAGATGAGGCGGGAGATTGAGATTGTCGATATATTCCACTATTCTCAAATCTGAAACGGATTCAGGGGCGTAAGGGATGGTTCCCGACAATGGATTGTCAAGTCTTATATTTATGTGCACCGGTCCCGGCCGTCCGCTCACAGCCAAATTGCAAGCCTCGTTAATGATACGGTTTACATACCATTTTTCCTCCGGCCTGTTTGGATTCTGCACCGGAATGTCGAAACTTCCTTTTGTTATCATGGATAGCGCGCCCGGTTGATGCAGAGTCTGGGAATCATCCTGATCTATCCATTCGAGAGGGCGGTCGGCAGTGATGACGATCAAGGGGAGATGCTGGTAGAATGCTTCGGCTATGGCCGGTGAATAATCATATAAGGCTGTGCCGGAGGTGCACACCAACGCTATCGGTTTTTTGCTTACCAACGATAATCCGCAGGCAACGAAAGCCGCAGTCCTTTCATCAGTAATGATCCGCTGGCGGAATGGTCTGCAATCCGCTCCGATCAGTAGGGGAGCATTGCGGCTTCCGGGAGACAGGACGATATCTTTGACACCCTTGGCCAGAAGGATATCAAACAAGATGCGGCAGTATTCTTTATCTGTGTCTTGTCGCATCGCCTATTGGAAATTATTCGGATGATAGCCTAAAAGGAATGCCGATGTCTCCATCCTCTTTTTCCCTGCGGGCTGGAGAGAAAGAATTTCCAGCATACCGTCGCCCGTAGCTACAAACATTTTTTTGCCATCGACCTTGACTTCGCCCGGTTGCAATCCGGAAGAATCAGATGTCATTCTTGATTCGAATATCTTAACGTCGATTGGTTTGCCGGTTACATCTATCAGTGTGGAGAAAGCTGCCGGATAAGGTGAAAGTCCGCGGATATGATTATGGATTTCCTGTGCCGGTTTATTCCAGTCTATGCGGCAATCCTCTTTGAAAATCTTAGGAGCAGGAGTGAATTCCCCTTCAGGTTGCGGTGAGGTGGTCAATGTGCCGTTGAGAATATTCTCCACAGTTTCGATCACCATGTCGCCTCCAATCTTCATAAGTTGGTCGTAGATTTCTCCCACATTATCATTCTCTCCGATGGGGATGGATCGCGAACCGATGATATCGCCTGTGTCGATCTCATGTTTGAGGAAGAATGTAGTCACGCCGGTCTCTTTCTCACCGTTCATTATTGCACGGTTGATCGGGGCCGCACCGCGATATTTGGGCAAGAGCGAGCCGTGGAGGTTGAAAGTGCCCAGTCGCGGCATCGCCCATACTATCTCAGGAAGCATTCTAAAAGCAATGATGATGAAAAGATCGGCATTGATCTCCCTGAGCGCATCAACAAATTCCGGCGACTTCAGCTTCTCAGGCTGAAGAACCCGCAATCCTTTCTCAACAGCGTATTTCTTGACATCGCTTTGCATGATTTTTCGGCCACGTCCGGCTTCCTTGTCGGGCATAGTAACTACAGCTTCCACATTGTAGCCGCCGTCGACGAGGCGCGCGAGGCTTTCAACCGCGAATTCGGGAGTGCCGAAAAATACTATCTTTAAGTCTTCTTTTTTCATAATTAAATTCGATTACAGATTAAAGCGGGAGAGATCAATCTTCAGTGAAGTGACGAAGCACACGACGATAGGAGTTGAAGATTTTGGATTTTGAAACGAACCCGACATATTTGCCGTTATCGACAACCGGGAGATTCCAGGCTTTGGTCTTATCGAAAATCTCCATTACTTTATCCATCGGATAAGTGACCTCAATGACATCAGGCACTGTCGACATAAACCTTGAAACGTGCATTTTCTTATACAGATCCGCACGGAACATTATATTTCGGATTTCGTCGAGAAGCACTACACCTTTGAGATTCCCTTCGCTGTCGGTAACCGGGAAGAGATTGCGGTTGCAGACAGAGATGGTGTCGACCATCTCCTTCAAATTCATTTCCGGATGAACTTCCATGAAGTCTGTTTCGATGAGATTATTCACCTTCAGCAATGTGAGCACGGCTTTATCTTTCTCATGAGTGACAAGGTCTCCGGCCTTTGCAAGACGCATGGTGTAGATGCTGTAGGGGAGGAATAGCTTAATTGTCATGAATGCCAGCGCGGAGACGATAAGTAAGGGGAGGAACAGGTCATACCCTCCGGTCATTTCGGCGGTAAGGAAGATTGCCATGAGAGGCGCGTGCATTACGCCGCTCATCACGCCGGCCATACCTAACAATGCAAAATTTTTCTGAGACAGTTCGAGACCGAGATCAAGATTATTCACGATATACGCGAACAGGAATCCTGTCAAGGCTCCTACGAAAAGCGATGGCGCAAACGTACCTCCCACACCTCCGGCTCCGTTAGTAGCGGAGGTGGCGAATGCCTTAGTCATGGCGATTGCGGTGATGAAGAGAATCAGAAACCAGACATTATCGCGATCGACATAGAAGAAAGTGCCATCCACTACTTTCGAGACATCTCCGATGAGAAGATTGTTGATCGCACCGTAACCTTCACCGTATAGCGGCGGGAAAAGGAAGATGAGCAGAGCCATAATCGCACCTCCGACCAATATCTTGAGCCATATATGATGGAGTTTGCCGAAGAATGATTCCATCATAAACATCACTTTGGTGAAATAAAGTGACATCAGTCCGCACACCGCACCAAGTGCGATAGTGAACAGAATCTGGTTGGTGGCGAATGTTTCGGTCTGGGCGAAGAAGAATTCCGCATTGTAGCCTTCGAGGACGTAGGCCACGACAGCTCCGGCCACTGATGCCACCAGCAGCGGCATTACGGTCATACCTGTAAGGTCGATCATAAGAACCTCAAGTGTGAACAGCATACCGGCTATAGGGGCCCGGAAGATGCCTGCAATACCTGCTGCAGCTCCGCATCCCACCAGAATCATCAGGACGCGCGGAGAGAGACGGAATGCCTGCCCGATGTTTGAGCCGATGGCCGCGCCTGTGAATACGATCGGACCCTCGGCTCCGACCGATCCGCCGAAACCGATTGTTATGGATGAAGCTACAAGAGAGGCGTACATATTTCGCTTCTTGAGGCGTGATTTCCGACGTGAAATGGCATAAAGCACTTTGGTGACACCATGAGAAATGTTCTCCTTGACTACGAAACGCAGGAAAAAAGTCACGATCAAGATGCCTACCACCGGGTAAACGAGATAAAGCCAGTTGGCGGTGGTGGTCTGCATGTGGGCCGTCAGCAGAGCGGCGATATGATGAATCAGAAATTTAAGGATCTGGGCTGCGAAACCGCAGACTACGCCGATTACGAGTGCAAGAATGATCATGAATGATTTTTCCTTGATATGGTGCTCACGCCATATCACGAGCTTCATCCATAAATCAGTGAATTTATTATGTCTTTCTTTATATGCCATTTAATTTCTATATTTAGCTCCGGTTTACATTCCGGAGCCTTTGATGATTGTGCGAAAAGTATAGATTATAATCTTGATATCCAGAGCCAACGACATATTGGTGATATAGATTAGATCAAATTTCGTGCGCTCCACCATTTGCTTGATGTCGGATGCGTATCCGAATTTCACCATTCCCCACGACGTGATTCCGGGTCTGACCTGAAAAACCAAAGCGTAGTATGGCGCTTTCTGTATGATTTTGCGAATATAATATTCTCTTTCGGGTCGCGGCCCAACCAGCGACATATCTCCTTTCAGAACATTCCAGAATTGCGGCAGCTCATCGAGGCGGTATTTGCGCATCAGTCGTCCGATCGGTGTGATCCGGGGATCGTTTTCAGAAGATAGCATCGGGCCATTTCTTTCAGCATCTTCATACATCGATCGGAATTTATAAATGTAGAATGGTTTCTGCTTTAATCCTATTCGCTCCTGACGATAGAATATGCGGCCGTGAGAAGATTTCTTAACTCCGATCATCAGGGCAATCATAAGAGGAGAGATGACTACAAGCACCAATGCCGATACCAGTTTATCAATAGAGAGCTTCACATTCATAGAGAATTCTGACAGCGGAGAGGATGTCAGATCGATGAATGGCTCGCCGAGAATGTCGGTGAGGCGTATGGAAGACGTGATATACGATAAGGTGTCGGGCATTATCTTGATGGGAATATCAAGAGGGAAAAGGCGGTCGAGAAGATTGAGCACCACATCGTCTTCCTTACTTTCCGGGGCGAGGATAATCTGGTCTACATTCTCATTTCTGCAAATCTCCTCAATGCTGTCTAAATCCCGGAATTTATCAGTATGTCCGTTTACATTCTCGCCGGGCAGTTTCACAAAGCCAACGATATTATATTTCATCGCCCTGCTTGAATGAATAAGAGTCTTGCGCACCAGCGAAGCGTTTGAAGAACTTCCTATGATAAGTACATTATATTGCAGCTGATGACGTAATACATAGCTCCGCATTAGGTTGGTCACCGCAAATCGGCCTACATAGGTGAATACGAACAGCAGCAGGAATGATGCGGCAATCATAGTGTAGTCAGTGGAGGCTATAGGTCCGCGGTCGTCTATGAGCAGAAGGAAAAAAAGGAGGATAGCGTTGAAGATGGCGGTGTTGAACGTCACGATCAGTTCGTGCACCCTCGATTTATCTATCGGATGATTATAAAAGCCGGATAACCAATAGATGCCTAAAAGACCTGTCGGAATGAATATCTGCTCGAGAATCAGTTTAGGCATCAGCAGGTATTGGGAAAGGTTGACGAAATATGGCGATTCTCCCTGAAAAATATGAAACCGGCAAACATCAAAGGCAAAAAAAGCGATGAAGGTAGTGAGCCAGTCGATGCCCACATAAATCATCCGCATCTTATTTGTTGACAGTTTCCGGGAATTCATATCTTAATCTTACCTGATTACTTTAACCACATTATAGTCTGAAATCTTGATGATATTGCTCGGTGCTGAATTCACCAGATTCCTGTTAGATTGCACGGCGTAGTCCACAGCCTCAATAATTGCCTGATCGATCTCATTGAAAGAGCGAGGGGAGGGAGCACCGGAAATATTGGCGGAAGTTGAGACCACAGGTCTACGCAAACGCTGGCAGAGCGCCTGAGAGAAACGCTCGTGAGTGATTCGGAAGCCTGCGGATCCATCGTCAGCAAGCAGATTGGCAGCAATGCCTCTCGGACGATCGTAAATTATAGTCAGCGGATTGACGGCAGCGTCTATGAGTTCCCATGCGATATCGGGAACATCCTCTACGTACTGCTGCAGCATCCCGTCGGAGCCAACGAGCGAAAGCATTGATTTTGAGTCGGCGCGATTTTTAATTTTAAAAATCTTTTCCACCGCCTGAGGGTTTGTGGCATCGCATCCTAAACCCCAGATAGTGTCGGTGGGATATAGTATCACGCCTCCGGCGCGAAGAACTTCGACAGCTTTTTTTAAATCTTCATTAAATGTATCCATCAGATCGGGTGTTATAAAGATTCAACTTCATTAAGCCATAGATTGGCAGATGCGTCGGAAGGCATTCTCCAATCGCCGCGAGGTGAAAGGGTGACGCTTCCAACCTTCACTCCATCGGGCATACATGAGCGTTTGAACTGCTGTGAGAAGAAGCGACGGTAGAAAGTCTTGAGCCAATGCTTGATTACATCCGGAGAATATTTCCCCTCGAATGCATGACACGCGAGATAATAAATCTTTGTCGGGGAGAAATTATTGCGGAGCATGCTGTGGAGGAAGAAGTCATGCAGTTCGTATGGTCCTACAAGATCCTCTGTCTTCTGTTCGATTGATCCGTCTTCGGAAGCGGGCAAAAGTTCCGGACTGATGGGAGTGTCGATAATATCATAAAGCACATCTCTCACCTTAGGATCTGAGGCGGTATCCGCATACCAGCGCACGAGATATCTTACCAACGTTTTGGGAATAGATGCGTTGACACCGTACATCGACATCTGGTCGCCATTGTATGTGCACCAGCCAAGGGCCAATTCCGAAAGGTCTCCTGTCCCAATCACGATACCACCGGTCTTGTTAGCCATATCCATCAATATCTGTGTGCGCTCGCGTGCCTGCGAATTTTCGTAAGTCGCGTCGCGGACAGAGGGATCATGGCCTATATCCTTGAAGTGCTGTTTTACGGCATCATTAATGGATATTTCCTCCATCGTAACGCCTGTGAGTTCCATCAGCAGGGTTGCATTCGTTTTGGTTCGCGTGGTTGTGCCGAAACCGGGCATAGTGATCGCCACGATTCCTTTGCGGTCAAGACCGAGCATATCAAAGGCGCGAATCACGACGAGCAGGGCGAGTGTGGAGTCGAGACCTCCCGAGATACCGATTACGGCATTACTGCAGTGGATAGCTCTGAGACGCTGTGCAAGTCCCCAAGCCTGAATTGATGATATTTCCGCACAAGCGGCATTCAAAGCCTCTTCGTCTTGAGAAATGAAGGGAGTAGGACTGATAGTGCGCTTGATATCGAGAGGAACACCCAGCGACAAACGATGACGCTCATTATCGCAGGAATCAACAGAAAGAACGCTGTAATCGGAAGAGTCTGTCTCTGCAAAAGTTGCGAACTTGCGACGGTCGTTCTCCAGCATCTCGACATCTATATCCCGGATCTCTAATTTCGATCCCAATTCGAATCGGGGAGATTCTGCAAGAATATTTCCATTTTCTGCGATTATGCAGTTTCCCGAGAAGACGAGGTCGGTGGAAGACTCTCCAGGTCCGGCCGAAGCGTAGACGTAGGCGCATCTGCATCTTGCCGACTGATTTGCGATCAGTTTCACAAGATAATTGTGTTTGCCTATCACTTCATTCGAAGCAGAGAGATTCAGGATGATGTTGGCTCCGGCTGCTGCCATCTTACTGCTTGGCGGTACGGGAACCCAGAGATCCTCGCATATCTCGATACCAATTGTCACACCGTTGATAGCGATGATCTTATCGGTAAGCACAGGTATCTCCGTGGATTGATAGGCCGAGGGGTCGAGTTTTTTTAATGAATCGGCCTCTTGAAACCATCGGCGTTCGTAAAATTCATTATAGTTCGGCAGGTGTTTTTTGGGAATTGCCCCAATAATTGCACCTTTATAGAGCACAACCGCACAGTTATACAGGCTTGCGCCATATTGCAGAGGGGCTCCGACCACGATGACTTCCTTAAACTCTTTAGTCTTATCGGCTAATGCATACAAACCTTTAAGAGCAGCATTGAGAAGATTGGACTGATAAAAGAGGTCGGCGCAAGTGTAGCCGGTTACAGAAAGCTCCGGAAAAACAATAATTCCCGTTTCTTCCTTTTCCGCCTTGTCGGCGAGCTCAAATATTTTATTAATATTGAAATCCACATCGCCGGGTTTTACTTCCGGTGACGCAGCTGCTACGCGGATATATCCTAATG
>JAIEAO010000028.1 GCA_029071345.1 Muribaculaceae bacterium
TTTTTAAATTATCCGTTGAAGTGAGCCACGGAGTGGCGAAAACGCAGTACCGCCGGCACTCTGTGACGGCGGATTAACATGCGGAGCCGCGGTTGCTTGCAACTGCGGAAAAACTCGACACTTGGCGAGCAAGTGTCGCTCTGTGAAATAGCGCCGGCATTACTTTTTTTCTTATAAACTCTTGCCTTATACAATATTTTTACTAATTTTGCATCCCAATATAACCAAAACTATAAACAATATCATTAGGATATACCATAGAAATAACTTATTTAATTAACCATAATTTTTCAACCAAAAAATCATGAAAAAATCTCTACTGATTGGAGGGATGCTATCGCTTATGGCCCTGACAGCCAACGCAGCGGTTGCTCCTTACGACGGCGCACAGGCTTTGACCAACGCGTGAGGAGACATCCTTAACTGGATGAGCTATCTGCCCGACGATATGTTCGTAGCTCACGTCTCCATTCCCGGTACTCATGACACTGCAACCGCCGAAGGGTGGGAAACGAGTACAGGTCCTTCTTACTCCACAACGCAGAACAAGACACTTGATGAGCAGTTAGCCGGAGGTATTCGCGCTTTCGACTTCCGTCCGGGTCTGACCTCAAGCAAAGACAAACTCTGGTGTAACCACGGTATCGATCGCACCAAGATGACAATGGAAGATGCTTTTAACAAGCTCACCAATTATCTTGACGCTCACCCCGGCGAGTTCTTTGTGATTCACCTTTTCCGTGGTAATGTTTACAACCACACTGCAGACAAGCCGATTATCGGAACTGCATTCAATGACACTGCCACTGAGGAAATCTACAACAATCTCTTCAACCAGTTCTTCAATGAGGGTAAGTTTGCAGATTATATCATCGACTATAACCCCCGCCTAAAAGTAAAAGATGTTCGTGGGAAAATAGTGGTTTTCCGCCGTAGCCAAATCGATTTTGCAAACATCAACAAGGCCGGTAACCTTGGTGGTTGGCCTTCTGACAAGGCTTTGTGGGATGCCAACGTTTATGCCACTGCCGTCAATGCTTCAAATCCGGCTATAACAGGCGTAATGCAGGTAGAGGATATCTCTTCACCAAATACTGAGGAATTATTAAATGTCGAACTTCAGTCGATTGAGAACCTATATAACTATAGCAGCACACAGACGGTTCCTAACGATGTTGAGAATCCCAAGACCTATAAACCTTTCTGGTCAATGCTTTTCACATCCGGTGCATATCCTTCAGAGAACACTGCAGGCTATCTTACCAATGCAACTCACACCAATCCTCTTTTCACTAAGCTTATCAACGAATCAGAGAAGAAAGGTCCTACAGGTATAGTGTTCTCTGACTGGGTGCTTACAGACTCCCACACTTATAGCGGCTCAACTTATGCCACTATGGGTGTTGACCTCGTAAAAGCTATCTGGGAGAACAACTTCGCTTACGCAGCTGATTATATCCTTGACGATGAAAAGTTCACAAGCACACCATCGGGTGAGGAGAAAGTAAATCAGTTCCCCGACGGTCCTTATTTCCTCCGCAACGTAGGCACAGGTGAGTATCTCAGTGCCGGTACTACTTGGGGCACCCATGCAGCTCTCAACAAGAACGGTATCCGCGTCTCTTTCAACTATGACCCCACTGAGGATGCATATACGTTCTCTACCCTTACATCTAAGTTCTTGGGTTGGGATGGCTCTGGTCTTTATGTAGACTGGGGATCCGGTGAGCCTTTGTCTCTAAAAAAACTTGGTAACGGTAAATATGCTTTCGTAGCAACTCTGGACGGCAAGGAAAGAGGATTATGTGCCGAACCGGCAGAAGGATTCCGCGACAGTAATTGGTTTGTGAATCTCCCCATCTATAATGCAGAGGATCCTATGCAGCAGTGGGAGGTAATCTCGGAAGCTCAGATGCTCAAGGCTGCCAAACAGATAGCAACAGAGGATAATCCTGTAGAAGTTACCTATATGGTTCCCGGACACCGCTTTATCCCCAATGACCCGGGCAACGACAAATGGGTAATCAGCGGAAAAGGCGCATGTGTTAATTCATCCTTAAGTGGTGTAGACACCAGCGGCGATAAAGACTTCTTGTATCGTATCGTGTCTGAAAGATATCAAAGCGGTACTAGTTGGTTTAGACCAGTATATACCGACCCAGACCAATCAAATAGTAAGTATGTAGTTGCTCAAACCGTAGAGGGCCTTTATCCCGGTAAATATTATATGACTGCTAATGTAGTCACTAATAACACTGGTGTCAAGTTCATTGCGGGCGGTAAGGAGGCAGACCTTTCCAAGGCTACAACAACAAATGCAACATTAGCTGCAACTGCAGCTTTGGATCTCTTCCGTGGTGACAACGCTACTGATTATGTCGTAAGAATTGACGGCATCGAGGTAGGCGAAGATGGCAAACTTGAAATTAAGGTAGATAACAATAACGGTGCTAATCCTTACGCTCACGTCTTCTGCTTCGATAATATCGAGCTTTACTATATGGGCGACGGCACACTTCCCGATCCCGAGCCCCTCACTGAGAATCCCTTCGACAATGAGCAGTATCTTATGCGCAACGTCGGCACAGGTGAATACCTCACTTCCGGCGGTACATGGGGTACACACGCCGTTACAGGAAAATATGGCGCAAGAATCACTCCGCTCTTCAATGAAGAGGAGGGTAAAGCTCTGCTGACAACAACCTATGGGGCTCCGGCTTATTTGGGTATTCAGGGTGAATTTTATATGGACCGCCCGGAACCCATATCTTATAATATCTATACTCGTGGCGACGGCAAGTATTACTTTGCAACAGACGTGAATGGCGAACAAATGTCACTCACAGCTGAAGCAGCCGGAGTTGATTATGCTGATGGCATTAAGAATGTAGTTAATCCCCGCGCTATCGAGTTTGACAACCCGATGCATCAGTGGGAGATGATTCCTGTAAGTTCACTCACCAAAGATATCAAGCTCATTGCAACTCCCGAAAATCCTGTTGACCTCACAGTTCTTGTTCACGGTCACAGCATCTTGGTTAACGACAAAGAAAATGATGCATGGGTTGTTAGCGGAATGGCTGCCGGTAGCTTGTTTAACCCCAATAATGCTAAATATGAGAAATGGGGTTCTAATAATGAGAATGATAAAGAATGGGTCTACAGACATTATGCAACTTCAAGAACCAACAACAAGTTCGTTTCTACACAGACTGTAGAAGGTCTTCCTGATGGAGTATATACACTTACCGCTAATATCGCAACTTCATCAGATGCGATCAAATTCCTTGCAGGAGGCATTGAGGCTGATCTCTCAGGTGTAAAAGTTTCCAACACCGGAATGACTGCAGAGGATGCCGTGAAACTCTTCCGCAATGAGAATGAGAAATACACCGTTACTATCGATAATATCATAGTTGGAGAAGACGGTAAACTCGAGCTCAAGATTGACAATGCAAACGGTTTAAGTTCTGCATATTCATTTGCCCTCAAAAATGTAAGACTTTACTATAAAGGCTTCATCCCCGCAGAGAGCAAGTTTGAGGCCGATACCCACTACTTCCTCCGCAACGTCGGCACAGGTAAGTATCTCCGCGCAGGTAGCGCATGGGGCACACAGGCGACTTTGAGCGATGATGTAGACGGCATCCGTATCACTCCTGAACACAATAACCTGCTTGATACTTATAAGCTCCGCACTTCTTACTCTAACAATGGTCTCGGTTACAATGGTGACGGTGACTTCTATACAGACTTTGCTACCGTTCACTCATTCACGATCGATGAAGTAAGCGACGGTGTTTACACGCTTTCAGTTAACCGAGATGGAGCTAAAGAGTATTTCACCGCTGTCGTTCTTGAAAGCGGAGCTGTAACCAACGATTACGCATACACCATCGTAAGATCTTTACCTTTCAATGAGGGTGATGAGATGCAGCACTGGAACATGATCAGCGAGGCTGAGATGGTTGCCAATGCAAGTCAGGCAGCAACTAAGGATGCTCCCGCAGACATGACCTTCAAGATCCGCGGTCACCGCTTCGATAAGGTCGATAATGATACCGAAACTTGCTGGACATTCGAGAACGAAGGAGTAAATGTATCCAAGGTAAAATCAGGCTTAGACGATAATTGGAACAAGCAGGACTTTGTAATGCACTTCTCTTCAAGAGCTGCTTCCGGCAATGCCTTCTCATTCGCACAGACTGTAGAGGGTCTGCCCGACGGTATCTACACCTTCACTTGCAACTATGTGGCTTCTTCAAGCGAGATCGCACTCACAGTAGGCAACCAGACAGCTGATGTGACCAACTCTCTCACTGCTAACGCTTCCCTTTCTGCACTGGATGCCTACAATCTCTTCCGCACCGCAAACTCTGCATCTAACGAAGAAGAACCGGCTCCCGCCGCGCGTGCCGCAAGGGATGGTGTAGCTCACCTTGTAACTGTCAACGATATCGAAGTAGGACCTGACGGTAAGTTGAATATCAAGCTTGCTAACGAGAATGACACTCATCCCGCATTCATGGCTGCCCTTGATAACCTCAAGCTTTACTACCTCGGCACCAAGGATGCAGTGACATCTGTTGATGAAGTGATGGTAAGCGAAGATGAGATCGTAGAGGTTTACAATCTTGCAGGTATGCTCGTCAAGAGCAATGTAAAAGCTTCCGAGGCACTCCGCGGTCTTGACAAAGGCTTCTACATCCTCCGCTCAGCTTCCGCAAGCGTAAAAGTCTACAACAAGTAAAAATTCAATAGGTCTTGCGGGTTTGCTACCCGCAAGACCTAATCTCAATATAAAGCCTCTGCGCATTCGACGCAGAGGCTTTATTTATTCCCCTATTCCATTGTGCTGAGTGCTTTAGCACTCAGTCATTCTTAATCGTTATCTCTCCGGATCTAAGGCCGGGGGAAGAAACTTTTAGATTGATGCCCCCTTTGGAGGTCTTCTTGCCGGTGGATTTCACCACTGCGAGTGCTCGCCCCTTATCAGTCAGTCTCTCTTTATGTGAATATCCTTTAGGATCTTTAGGATTGCCTGACCCCGTGGCAAGTATCTCGCCATCGCCCGAAATTTCGAACTTCAACGGCACTTTCGTGTCGCTCACCACATTCCCTTTCTTATCAACAATCTCGGCAGTAATATAAGCCAATGACTGTGCCGACGATCCGATCGCATCTCTGTCCGCCTTCAGTCGGATTGCAAAAGGTTTGTCTGAGGTGACGATCTCTTTCTCTTCGACTTTATTTCCATTGGCATCAAGAGCTACAGCGGTAATCTTGCCGGGCTGATACGGCAGCTTAAAGACGCACCTAAACTCATTGTCGATACCGTTCTTTTTACTATCAACCAATTTTCCATCCTTGAAAAGCTGAACAGTGGGGTAAGTCGAAATCACTTCCACCTCAATCGGCTCTCCTTCATGACCGGGCCAGTTCCATGATTCCTCGGTCGGATAAGTTCCCCACAAAGTCTCGCGAATCTTTCCATTATAGCCATTCGGCTCACGCACGGCCATATAGAGCATCGGTTCGCCGGTGTAAAGCATCTGGCGGTAATAGGAAATCGGTTTGCGCTGGCCGATAATGTCAATATCTCCGCAATATGAATTGTGCCACGGCCAGAGTGGTCTCTCCCAATGTTCCCCTTCGGGATCGCCATCGTAATAGTAACGCCCTATTCCCGACTCACCTATATAATCGATGCCGGTCCAGACAAAATCACCGATGATGTACGGATGATCAGCCACCATTTTCCAGTTGTTGAAAGCATCGCGAGGATAGGACTCGGTCTGCCACATCACGCGTGACGGTACGCGCTCATGATCTGACTCCGCTTTATGGATCATATAGTTATAGCCCACTATATCGTGACGTGATGCCAACGGATCATATATCTCCCAATCCGGGTCCCAGGCAGCAAAGGCCGAAGTCACAGGACGAGTCTGGTCAAGTTCACGGCATTTAGATGCCAACTCACCCGCCATACGAACGGCATCGGGCGATTTGCGTTCGATTATCTCATTACCGATGCTCCAGCAGATGATTGAGGGATGGTTGCGGTCGCGCTCCACCATCGCACTCACATCCTTATCCCACCACTGATCGTAAAGGATTGAATAGTCATATGGATTTTTTGCTGCTTTCCAACCGTCAAAAGCCTCATCAATAACCATAAGTCCTAAGCTATCACAAGCAGCGAGGAAGGCCGGAGCGGGAGGATTGTGCGAGGTCCTGACGGCATTGAAACCTGCATCTTTCAGTAATTTCACCTTGCGGATTTCGGCATCGTCGTATGACGCTGCTCCTAAAATACCATTATCGTGATGCACACAAGCACCCGAAATCAGTACGTTTTCTCCACTAAGTTTAAAACCCTCATCCGCAGAATATTCGATGGTGCGGAATCCGAATTTTTCCGATTCTGTTTCTGATGTATTGTCACCGCACGATACACTGACCGAGGCTGTATAAAGCGCGGGGGTCTTGAAACTCCACAATTCCGGATTCTTCACCGTAATCTCACGCGAACAATATTTCACTTTCTCTCCCGGCTGAATAATCACCGTGTCTTTTACACTTTGTGAATATCCTTTCTTATCTGCTATCTTTAGCTCAACAGGAATAGACTTAGCCTTATCCGAACCCTCCGAATCTATCAAGGTATAATTCACCCTTACCACTCCCCTATCTTTATTGACAACAGGAGTGGTAATCTGCAAGCTCCAAGGCTTAACGTAGACTTCTTGATGGGGTTCCAGCCATACATGGCGATACAGGCCTGACCCGGAATACCATCGGCTGTTTTTCTGCTGAGAATTATCAACGCAAACGGCAATCACATTCTTACCCGGTTTAAGATATTGCCCAACATCGCACCTGAAAGATGTATAGCCGTAAGGATGACCGCCGACCTTTTGGCCGTTGCAATAAACCTCACTGTTCATATACGCTCCCTCAAAATAGAGGTCGCATGGTTTGCCGACCATATCGGCAGGAACATCGATCACCTTACGGTACCATCCCTTACCTGTCGGAAGATAACCGCCGTCATTGCCCGATGGTTCGTTGCTATTGAAGTCAGACAGCACGCTCCAGTCGTGAGGTAGCGAAATCTGTTGCCAACCTTTGTCGTTAAAATCCGATTGATTCCAAGCCTCATTGGCTTCATTCGTAAAACGCCAGTCGGCGTCAAGCAGTATTCTCTTATCAGAAACTGCGTAGACAGAAGGCACTGTCAATATCGTTAGGCAAGTGCAGATAATTAGTTTTCGAGTCATAATTCTATTATAAATAAAAATGCCATAGAGGCTTGATTTAAACCCCTATGGCAAAATTAGTATAATTTATTCAGTTTTCTATAATCTTACTTCACAAAACTGCGGATCTTGAATGCAAGAGCTATACGCCAGATTCCGAAGAATATGAGCGAGAAACCGATCCACATCCAGCCTACGAGTCCACCCCATAACGGGTTGAAGAGGAAGTAAGCAGCAAACGCGATAGTAGCGATAAGAAGAATGATCATCCATACGGTCCACGCTCCACTGTAACGAGAAAAGTAAGATGCTTCACCGATTGAGTTGATCGCCACTACCAGCATCCAGATACCGGCTGCGTATGCAAACGAAACAGCCAATGTCTCGGCTGGCATCGTAAACAACCACACACCGCAAATGATCTCTAAGATACCCAACACAAGACTCCAGCCCCAGTTAGTGTGCAGTCGTTTGTTGGCCATAGAATAGCAGAGGTTAAGACACCCTGCGAGTATCAATCCCGCTGCAAAGACATATGCGAATATTGCTAAAGACGTTTCAGGAGAACAGAAACACCATACTCCCAAACCAATGGCGATAATGCCGGTAATCAAAGGTACCCACCAGATTTTGTGAACCCCGTTAGTAAAATTTTGAATGTTGCTCATAATATTAAATTTTTAATAATTCTCTTTATCTTAATTAACACACTGTCACATTCAAAAGTTCTAATTATTC
>JAIEAO010000029.1 GCA_029071345.1 Muribaculaceae bacterium
AAATAATATATTTCATAAACAAATGATTGGTTTCAATGCAAATTTATTCATTTTTATCCATTAATCAAAAGAAATCATACCTATTAAACTTTTTAGTTAGTTTGGTGTCTTTATAGTAAACGAACACTAAAAACATGCGACTATGAAAAAATTTACACTTTCACTCCTACTCTCCATATTGCTCGCAGGTGGTTATTCAGGTGCAGCATTTGCTGACAAGCATCACAACAACGGGCGTGATCATCAGGAACACCGTGACAACCGATTTGATAAACGTAATAACAAACATAACGAAAATCATAATAAAGGGAACCATAATAAATGGAAAGATTCTCACAAGAATCATGGGAATAATAACCATTGGGATAAAAAACATGGCCCCAACCATGGGCCTAATCATCCTAACCATCCCGGTTGGCGTCCGACACCCCCGCCTCCTCCCCGTCCTGTTCCCGGACACCATCATGGGTATAACATCGAGCGTGATCCGAGATTTCACAAAATGATTGCTCATGCCATCAACGGAGGCACTGATTATAGAGTATGGCGAGTAAGCCACGACACATATATCGTGAAATACCGTAAAGGTCGCAGATGGTACACCCGCAGGTTCTATCCTTACGACAACCGTTATGATGCACCCGGAGTGATAAATATAAATTGGAATCCGATGTCGGCATGGACTCTTCTCCCCTCCATTAATATCAATATTCCACTAAATTGATATCGTTTACAATTTTGAAGTTGTAAAATATAAACCGGAGTCCTTATCAATAATATATAAGGGTAAATCTGTGTAAAGTGTTGACGGCACTTCACTGCTATACGATTCAATGCTGTAAGCATTGATCGGCACGCAAAATCCTGAAGTTAACGAAGATAATAATATTTTTGAAACCTCATCGGATACACTGACATTTAAAATCGAGAAAGCAACGGAACTCTCCTTGCCTTCTCGATTTCTTATAACTAATCTTCTGAACAATATCCTCAACCGAATCATGCGTTATCTCTTTTGAAGATTCTTATTGCGAACAGTTGGAGTAGACATCATCGATGGAGCGTGATGGACATTAGGATTCGTTCTGAGTGATTTCTCCTCTTTCATATTTAAACCTCCATCATCAGTTAGAATTTTTTGGAGGTTCGCATCCTGTTCATCAACCTCTACTGTATCTATCTTGACAGGTTCCCTTTTTTTAGGTGCATACACCTTACGTTGCGAAAATATGCGATAATATTGGGTGGAATCATACGGTACTCTTTCAAGCGCAATACTATCGAGCCATACCGTTCTTTTGAGCTTATTCTTCGGACGAACATATCCAAATATACGTTTTACTGTCAGGAACGTATCGAGTTGCAGTGAAATGTCAATTTTATCGGTGGCGTTCTGTGTTGAGTAAGAATATGTGCTTAACCCATTTTCATAATCCACACCTAACATAGCCGAGCTATAATCCAAGCCATTCGCACGCAATTTGAAATTAAGTTTATCCCCTTTTTCAATCTGCTCAGAAACGAAAGAGAAATTTAAAGAATTATTTTGCGCCATTTCCGACATTATAAGGTGTCGTGAATAAGGCCATAGATCTGAACCCTGTTGAACAGTTGCCATTGCATCTCCACCAATCGCATTCTTCTGACGTTTTGCAAGTTCGGCATCCACTTTCTTATAAAGTTCCTGATAAATATCTATATTTCTACCATACCATGTCATGGTAGAATCAAACTGGGCCTTATCAATACCGCGCTTTTCAATTATATATTGAATGGTTTTGTCGCGTGAACTGTCGTTATACATCTCATTGCTATTGTTCTGAATGTAAACTTCAGCCACTTCCATATCAGTCATTAACTGAACCATCTCTTTATCAGACAACACACCTTCCGGTCTCTTATCACATCCTGATAAGATAACCAAAATCATTGCTAATATGAGAAACAGTTTTGTCTGCATTATTTCAGTCTGTTCTTTCCGGAAGATTTGTCACTTGATTTGTCAAACCCTATAGATTTAAAAGCAATTCCGGCATCCTTAGAATAGAATATCAGCAACACGGCCACTCCGACGCAGATAGCAGAATCGGCCAGATTGAAGATATATGCGAAAAACTCATAGTAAGAGCCACCGATTCCCGGAATCCAGTCGGGCCAATAGAAATCAAAGAAGGGGAAGTAAAGCATATCTACCACCCTACCTTCAAACCATCCGGCATAACCTCCGTCGGCTGGGAACATCGTAGCTATCTGTGGAGGCCATGGATTTGAGAAGATTTTGCCATAAAATACGCAATCAAAGATATTTCCTGCAGCTCCTGCCGTGATTAGAGCCATGCAGACTATAAAGCCCCTTCTTACCCCCTCTACATTCTTTACCTTGACGATAAACCAAATAAAGAGACCTACTGCAATGATTCGGCCGAACGTTAAGATAAGTTTATTCCACAATTCAAGTCCGAAAGCCATACCATTATTCTCTATGAATTTGAGATGAAACCATTTCGTGATTTCAAGATCTTCACCCATATAGAATGAGGTTTTTACCCATATTTTTAGAGCTTGGTCAGCTATTATTATGAGTATGGCAATAATCAAGGCAAGCCATCCGGAAGAAATTCCGGATGACCTGCAGTTATCGTTAAGCACCTGTGTGCTCTTGTTCTCTATCATTTTCTTGTTACTTTCGCAAGTATTTTTTCTCCGTCGATGTCAAGTTCAGTTACATTTTCACCCTCAAGAACGTCGACAAGTGTAATCTCGTCTGCCAACACCTGAGATGCCACATAATCTTTGTATGTATCCATTGCGGCTACAACGGAAGGAGTGGCAGTGATTTCAACATTTACCTTGTCGGTTATCTCGAAATCAGATGATTTACGGATATTCTGAATGCGGTTTACAAGTTCACGAGCCATTCCCTCGTTTTTCAGTTCGGGAGTAACTGTAACATCGAGAGCGACTGTTACATTACCTTCATTGGTAACGAGCCATCCGGGAACATCTTCCGGAATAATCTCAACATCTTCCAGAGTGATTACCGGCGCTTCGGCCATTTCAGTAAATGTAAACGAACCGGTTTTCTCCAACTCGGCAATATCTTTGGCACTCATTTCAGTAATTGCCTTACCGAGAGCTTTCATAATCTTACCATATTTCGGACCGAGTTTCTTAAAATCAGCCTTTACTCTCTTCACAAGACCGCTTTCTTCGTTGTCCACGATCTTGAGATCCTTAACATTTACCTCAT
This sequence comes from Muribaculaceae bacterium, assembly GCA_029071345.1. Classification (GTDB taxonomy): domain Bacteria; phylum Bacteroidota; class Bacteroidia; order Bacteroidales; family Muribaculaceae; genus Lepagella. The sequence goes on from JAIEAO010000029.1 coordinate 3,251, forward strand.
TGAGTACGATGTCACGAATTTTCTCGATAGCCTCGCGCTGATTTGCATCTACAACCGGGATGAGCAGAGTCTGAAGCGGCTGACGCACTTTCAGATTAACCTTGCGACGAAGTGCTAAAACGTTACTGGTGATTACCTGCGCGAGACTCATTCTCTCTTCAAGGGCCTTATCAACCATTGACATATCCGGCTCGGGGAAGTCGGAGAGATGAACCGAAGCATAACCACCCTCTTCCATCGTAGGAGCCATAAGATCAGAATAGAGCTGATCGGCATAGAAAGGAGCGAAGGGTGCCATAAGCTGTGCCACAGTCTTGAGGCAAGTGTACAGCGTCTGGTAAGCTGATAGCTTATTTTCATCCATCTCTCCTGCCCAGAAGCGTTTGCGGTTCAAACGAACATACCAGTTGGAAAGGTTATCGTTTACAAATGTATCGATTGCTCTGGCTGCGCGCGTCGGTTCATAATCATCCAGAGATGCCTGAACCTCTGCGGTCAATGAATTGAGTAGCGAAAGAATCCAACGGTCGATTTCAGGTCTGTTCTCCAGCTTAACCTGCGATTCGGTGCCGGTGAATCCGTCGACATTTGCATAAAGAGCAAAGAACTTATAAGTGTTATAGAGCGTAGAGAAAAGCTTTCTGCTGACCTCTGTAACTCCCTCTTCGTCATATTTGAGATTATCCCACGGCTGAGAGTTTGAAATCATATACCATCTCACCGGGTCGCTACCGAATTTCTCGATATTGCCGAACGGATCGATTGCATTTCCAAGACGTTTTGACATCTTGTTGCCGTTCTTGTCAAGAACGAGACCGTTTGAAATAACAGCCTTGTATGCGACTGAATCAAACACCATGCCAGCGATTGCATGGAGCGTAAAGAACCATCCACGTGTCTGGTCAACACCCTCGGCAATAAAGTCGGCAGGATAAACCTCCTTGCTGTCGAGCAGTTCCTTATTTTCAAAGGGATAATGGATCTGTGCGTACGGCATAGCACCCGAATCAAACCAAACGTCGATAAGGTCTGTCTCACGTTTCATCAGTTTGCCTGATTCAGAAACAAGGATGATATCGTCTACATATGGACGGTGGATATCAATCTTGTCATAATTCTCGGCAGTCATCTCACCCGGTTTGAAACCTTTATCGGTAAAGGGATTTGACTTCATCACTCCTGCTGCCACAGCCTTGTCGATTTCCTCGCAAAGCTGAGCGTAAGATGAGATGCAGATTTCCTCTTTACCATCTTCTGTGCGCCATATAGGAAGCGGTGTACCCCAGTAACGTGAACGAGAAAGATTCCAGTCCTGAAGATTCTCCAACCACTTTCCGAATCGACCGCTACCTGTCGATGCCGGTTTCCACTTGATAGTGTTGTTAAGCTCAATCAGGCGTTCACGCACTTCGGGAGTACGGATAAACCAACTGTCAAGAGGATAATAGATCACCGGCTTGTCAGTACGCCAGCAATGCGGATAGCTATGTGTATGTTTCTCGGTCTTGAAGACTTTGCCCTGTTGTTTCAGATAGATGCACAGTCTTACGTTGAGATCTTCAGCTTTAGCTGCAGCTGTCTCATCATATTTTCCGTCAGGAGTGAACTGAGGATCGTATGCATTCTTTACATATTCGCCGGCGAATTCCTTGTAAAGATCAACATTTACGCATTTCTCTACAAATTCGGGAGCAAGATCTTCGATAACAAAGAATTTACCTTGTAAGTCGACCATCGGGCGAGTCTCTCCTTTCTTGGTTATCATGAAGAGAGCTGGGATATTTGCGGCTTTAGCCACCTTGGCGTCATCTGCACCAAATGTCGGAGCTATGTGTACGATACCCGTACCGTCGTCAATAGTGACATAATCACCGGGAATCACGCGGAAAGCAGCCTCCTCCATCTCGACGAATTTGTCGTTGCCTACCGAATAAACATTTTCAGGATTCTTCTCCGCGAACTCTTTGATGTAGTCTGCGCTGAAATCATCGAGTTTCTCTGTGGGTTTAACCCAGGGCATAAGTTGCTCGTAGTGCATCCCAACAAGTTCCTCGCCGGTGAATTTACCTACGATTCTGTAAGGCACAATTTTATCTCCGGGCTTGAATTCATCGATGGGTGCTTTCTCTCCATCCTTCTTGAAATATGAATTAACAAGAGCCTCCGCCATAACCACAGTGATCTTCTCACCGGAATATGGGTTATATGTTTGAACTGCCGCATAAGTGAACTTCGGGCCTACGCAGAGAGCCGTATTTGAAGGAAGAGTCCAGGGAGTTGTGGTCCATGCCAGGAAACAGGGTGTGCCCCATCCTTTCATCTCCTCCTTAGGATCTTTGATAGTGAAAAGAGCCGTTGCGGTGAGATCCTTGACATCTCGGTAGCATCCGGGCTGATTAAGCTCGTGTGTACTGAGGCCTGTACCAGCAGCGGGAGAATAAGGCTGAATAGTATAACCTTTATATAGATACCCTTTCTTATAAAGTTCACCGAGAAGCCACCACACCGATTCGATATAGCGGTTATCGTAAGTGATATAAGGATTATCAAGGTCGACCCAATAACCCATCTTATGCGTGAGGTCGGTCCATTCCTTTGTATATTTCATCACCTCCTTGCGGCAGGCTGCATTATACTCGTCAACAGAAATTTTAGTGCCGATATCCTCTTTTGTGATACCAAGAGTCTTTTCCACGCCAAGCTCTACAGGCAGTCCGTGAGTATCCCATCCGGCTTTGCGCTTAACGTGAAATCCTTTCATTGTCTTATAACGGCAGATGATATCCTTGATGGTTCTGGCCATAACATGATGAATACCGGGCATACCGTTGGCTGAAGGGGGTCCTTCGAAGAAAACGAATGTCGGACAACCTTCACGCTCTTTCATGCTTGATTCAAACAATGAATGAGCATCCCAAATCTTAAGCATCTCTTTATTGATATCTGAAAGATTGAGCTGCTTGCTATATTCTTTAAAATTCTTTGACATCTCGGAATGATGTTATATAGTTTTTCTTGTTATTTCAAAAATTATTAGCTAAGAGACAATATTATCGAAGTCCTTTAGTTCCTTTAGCCCCTTTGGCACCCTTTATTCCACCTTCCAATGAGAATATGTTCTGGTCGTACGTGAAAGTCTTTCTGTCGATCTCGCGCTTTCTCTTGAGAGCGAGCTGCACGAGCTTATCCATCAACTGAGTGAATGAAATGCCTGTCGCTTCCCAAAGATAAAATGAGAGTGAGCCGGGGATGGTGTTGATTTCGTTTACATAAATCTTATTGTCCTTCTCATCTACCATTACATCAATTCGGCTGACACCGTGGCAAGAAAGAACACGGAAAGTCTCGCCGGCGAGCCGGCGTATCTCTTCGCTCATCGACTCGGGCAGATCGGCAGGAATTCTCTTATCGCTCGCCTGCATACCGACGGATGTCTTGGTGCCACCCATATACTTATCCTCGTATGAAAGGAAATCTCCAGTCTTGATAGGCTCCTCACAAACCGATGACTGATGATCGTCGGCATCTCCCAATACTGAGCAGTTAATCTCTTTAAGCTGCTCGATCATGTGCTCCACGATAATCCGCTGCGAGAATTTTTCGGCATTGTCGATCTTTTCGATCAGTTCTTCCCTATTGGAAGCCTTACCGATACCTACACTTGAACCAAGATTTGCGGGCTTAACGATCACGGGATAGTTCAACTTTGATTCCACCATCTTCACGATGCGATCCTTATCGCCGATCCATTCGTGATCTGTGAACCAAACATAATCCACCACAGGGATTCCCGATTCCCGGAGAATCATCTTCATGGTGATCTTATCCATGCCATTCGCACTCGAAAGTGTGTTGCATCCGGCAAAAGGAATGCCGATGCTTTCGAGAACTCCCTCGAAAATTCCGTCTTCACCGTTTGTGCCGTGAAGAACAGGAACAACTGCGTGAATCTCTGCTACAACAGGATTACGCTTGCTGAACAGACCCGTGTTGGCTTTATACAAATTGTAATCGCCATATTCAGGACGCATGAAAACCTCCTCAGCATCTTCCACCACCTTTTTCATGTCGCGATAGTTTCTGATGTCAAGCAGGTTATCACCGGTGTACCATCTTCCCTGCTTAGAAATATAGACAGGGATAATGTTGTATTTATCTTTATCAAAAGCGTTGATAGCCTGCAATGCTGAGATTACCGAAATCTCATGCTCTACAGAGCGTCCGCCAAAAAATACTGCTACATTCGTTTTCATACCACAAAATTAATAAAAATTTCGCGATATTTAACCTATATTCAAGTAATTTCGCAAGTAAGGGAGATATTATGACTGCTTTTTATAAGTCAATGCCGATAAAATCAGAAGCAGCAATGCAAACCCTCCCAATGCCGAAAATTGAAGCCATAATTCAGAAAGATAGGTACCTTTAAGATACACCGACCTCATAATCTCGATGAAATAGCGAGGTGGTATCGCATATGTGATTATCTGTGCCCATTCCGGCATTGACTGAATCGGTGTGAACAGACCGCCCATCAACTGGAAAATTATGATAAACGCGAACATCACGAAAATGCTCTGGAGCATCGTCGAGGACTTATTGGCAATAACGATACCAAGACCCGACATCACGAGACTGAAAAGAATAGCGGCAAAATAAATAATGGGGATACTCCCGGCCGGCTCCAATCCATAGACAAGCCAGCCTATAATCATTCCTACAGTAATCACAACAATAGCCACAACCCAATATGGAACCAGTTTGGAGAGTACAAATGCGAACTTGCTGACAGGAGAGACATTCATCGCCTCAATTGTGCCGGTTTCCTTCTCACTCACAAGACTTAACGCAGGAAGGAAACCGCATATGATAATAAACAGTATCACTACAAGCGCCGGAATCATATAGTTTTTATAGTTCAGTGTTGGATTAAATCGGTATATAACATTCAATGAATTATCCGGCATCATGATTCCTGCACTTTTATGCCATTGCTTCAATGTGTTTACCACTGCTTCCGACACATATCTGGCACCGAGCATACCTTTTGTTGCATTCACTCCGTTAGCCTGGATATCTATCTGCGAAAATCCGTTTGTCAGATTGCGTTCATAGTTGGGAGGTATAGTCATCAACACATCCGCATTTCCTTTTTCTGTCTCTTCAATTCCCTGAGAATGATTATCGGAAATGGAAGAGACGATAAAGAAATCCGAAGAACTTATATCAGATATAATCTGCTTTGAGAGCTGGGATCTGTCATTATCTACGATAGAAACCTTAACATTTTTCACATCAAGATCGGCCACTAATGGCACGACGAGCATCACCATTATAGGCATCATAACAATGACTCGTAGAATCAGCGGATTCCTCCGCATCATCGTCATCTCTTTTTTTAACAATATTCCAAGTGTTCGCAATTTCATAGCTTCAACGGTTGCTTGAGTTAAACTTTAGAATGGCCAGCGAGAGAAACAATATTGTCATGCCGACAATAATCGAAACTTCCTGCATAATGTAAGATACGTCAAGATGCTGGATCATCAGTTTACGCAATGCAGAAGTATACCATCGGGCAGGAATGATGCAGCTGACACCTTTAAGCACTTCAGGCATATTATCTATAGGAAAGATCATCCCTGAAAGTGTAATGACAGGAAGCATGAATAAGACAGCCGAGACTATGAGTGCTGCAAGCTGCGTCTCAACCAAAGTTGAGACGAATAGGCCGATCGACAATGACAGGATTATGTAAATAAGTGATACCCATATTACATTGAATATTGCAGAGGATACCGGCAGACCAAGGACGGTATAGGCAATTGAAAGCATCGTGGCGAGAATCAGACACGATAAGAGAAAATATGGCACAAGTTTTCCGAGGATAATTGCGGAGGACTTAGCCGGAGAAACAAGAAGCAGATTCATAGTGCCGCTCTCTTTCTCCCTTACAATTGAGACAGAAGTCATGATTGCGCAGATGAGAATGAAAATCATCCCCATGATTCCGGGCACAAAGTTATATGCACTCTTCATCTGTGGATTATATAGCGTATAGGTCAGTACCGGAGCTCTGTAAGAATTTCCATAATTCAGCACTCCCGACATATAACCGGCAATAGTCTGGGCCAAAGTGGTGTTGGAAGCATCCACAACCACCTGCGGAATTATTGCCATACCGTTGTGTTTCAAGAATAATACGGCATCGGTCTTTCCTGCTCGGAGAACATTATCTACTTCCTGAGGTGCTATCGTTCCCTGATAGCTGAAATAATTGTTCACACTCAGTCTTTCAAGAATCTGCCTTGTGTTTTCATCATGATTATCCACTACCGACATAATCCTAACATTATTCACCTCCGTGGAGATTGCAAATCCAAACAGGAGAAGCAGCACAAGAGGCATGAATAGTGTAATAATCATCGTCCGCGGATCACGCACAATGTGAATAGCTTCTTTCTTAACCAGCGAAACAAATATAGACATAATTTCTCTTTGTTATTCTTGTTATAATGACTTAATCATCCCGTACGGCTGTTTCGGCAACTTTTCGGAACACTTCATCCATAGAGCTACCATCGTACTCCTTCTTTAATTCCTCAGGAGAGCCCAATGCCTTAATCTTACCGTCTACCATTATGGATATACGGTTACAATATTCCGCTTCGTCAAGATAGTGAGTGGTGACGAATATCGTCATACCTCGCGATGACGCCTGATAGATAAGCTCCCAAAATTTGCGTCTTGTAACAGGATCGACACCACCGGTTGGCTCATCAAGAAACACTATCTCCGGATTATGAATCGTAGAAACGGCAAAAGCCAGTTTCTGTTTCCATCCGACAGGGATATCCTTCACAAGCGTATCTCTCATGTTCTCCATGTCGAGCTCGCGATAAAGCTTTGCTGAGGCATCTTTTATCTCTGCTTTAGTCATTCCGTAAATCGTAGAAAACAGAATGATATTCTCATTCACCGTCAGAGAGGAATAGAGAGAAAATTTTTGACTCATATATCCTATCCGGCGTTTTATCAATTCACTCTGCTTGATAATGTCACATCCGGCAACATATCCGGTGCCCGACGTAGGAATACTCAGGCCGCAAAGCATACGCATGGCAGTGGTTTTACCGGCTCCATTGGCTCCGAGAAATCCGAATATCTCACCTTTGAACACATCGAATGATATATGATCCACGGCCGCAAAATCTCCAAACTTTTTAGTGAGATCTTTTACTGAAATTACTTTATCCGGCGTTTCCATCATAAAACATTGTGATTTTCCCGACTAAGTTTAATAAACAGATCTTCTATTGTTCCGGTGGCCTTAGAAAGTTCGAAGTCTTTGAAAGTTTGAGATAATTTATCCTTGACAATCCGTGAATTGAAATTATCATCCGCAACAATATGAAGATAAGCTCCAAAAGTATAGCAATCTATCACCTCCGGCATTTTACGGTATTCTTCAAGCAGCGCAAACATCTCCTTCGCTGAGGACTGCCAAAGATTCTTGCCTATGCTTGAAATTAAATCATCAGGTCTACCGGTCTTCAGAATGTGCCCTTTATCTATCATCGCTATTCTATCGCACAAGGTAGCCTCATCCATATAGGATGTCGATACCAGTATAGTCATCCTACTTTCTTTGAGAGAATGAAGAATATCCCAGAATTCACTACGCGATACGGCATCAACTCCGGTTGTCGGTTCATCAAGAAGAAGTATTGAAGGGCGATGAATAAGCGCGCAACTTAATGCTAATTTTTGCTTCATACCTCCCGATAACGCGCCGGCCTTTCTGTTAGGAAATTTCTCCAACTGACCGAAAACGGGGGCTATCAGGTTAAAATTATCTTTAACCGACACTCCGAACAGAGACGCAAAGAATCTTAGGTTTTCCTGCACGGTCAGATCCTGATAGAGCGAGAATTTCTCAGGCATATACCCTATCATTCGCCGAAGTGTCCTATAATCTTTTACCGTATCCAATCCGAATATAGAGGCTGACCCGGCATTCGGATTCAGTAAAGTAGCCAAAATCTGATACAATGTGCTCTTTCCCGCACCGTCAGGACCTATTATACCAAACAGTTCTCCCTCATTGACAGTCAATGAAATGGAATCCAATGCGGTCAGGTCTCCATATCGTTTGGTCAGGTCTTTTATTTCAACAGCAGTTTTCATAATCAGAGACGAACTTCTCCGTATTGACCGAGTTTAAGCCGTCCATCGTTTTTTACAGCAATTTTAACTGCATAAACAAGGTTAGCACGCGAATCCTTAGTTTGAATTGATTTAGGAGTGAATTCGCTTTCCTCCGCGATCCATGTTATTGTGCCCGGATATTCATATTGCTCATCGCCACCAAAGTCGGCAATAACCGTCACTTTCTGTCCTAATTTGATTGAGGCCAACTGGGAGGCAGTGAAATATGCCCGAAGATAGATTTTGTTCAGATCTGCTATTTTGCATAACGGTTTACCGGGTGCTGTAAACTCCCCCGCCTCAGCATATTTAGAGAGTATCGTGCCGGTCAATGGAGAGGAGATTCTGCATTTTGCTATCTGCTCTCCGATCTGTTCCTTTTGATAGAGTATCGCAGACGAGTTGTCATATATAGAAGATTTACTTTTGGTCAATGTGGAAAGCAAAGCATCTTTCTGTGCTTTCAGGGTTGCTAAGTGAGACTGTGCATCGTCCTGTTGCTTTTGAGTGGCAGCTCCATCGGCAAACAGTCTTCCGATTCTTGCACATTCATTTTCCTGATGACTGATCTGTGTGCGCAATGCAGCTAATTGAGCTGAGATGTCAGGCGAATTGCTTTCTGCAGATAATCGCTGACTATTAAGTTGTTCCCGTTGCAATACCAATAGTGTGGAGTCAACGTCCGCAATCAGTTCACCCATATTTATGCTGTCTCCCTCCACTTTGTTGAAATTGAGAATCTTACCCGATGTCTCCGCGGAAACAGTGACGGTAGTGGCTTCAAATATACCGGTGGCATCATAATCCATTTCTTTCGAACATGACACCCCTAAAAGCAATATGCCGGAGATTAATATTGACTTATTCATAATCGTTTAGCGTGTATTTTAGTTTATAGATATTCTGTAATAATTTGATTTCATGATATTTGGCATTGAGATGCGCAATATTCTCATCTGTGATCTTGGTTAAAAGGTCGGTCGCATCAATTACACCGTTCTTTAATTGCGATTCGGCGGTTTTTCTGACAGTTGTTCTCAATTCGATGATTTTTGCATCATCTTTCATAACCTCCTCAATTCCCTTGATTGCATTTAACTCGGAAGACTCCTGTATTTTCGAATTAAAAAGGAAGACATCGCGGTCATTCTCAGCTTCCAACGCATTTATACGACTTTTACCTTGATTGTTCTTGCGATTATAAAAACTGCCGATATTCCATGACACTTTAACACCGGCCAATACATTGAAGCTAAGGTCACGGTTCATCATGCTTTGGAAGTAATTGAAACCGGGATAGCCGTAGTAGGCTTGAGCGAATAATCCTATTTTAGGCATCAATGAAGTGTCATATAATTTATTCATCAGAGCCGAAGCCTGAATTCGCTTATTAAATAATGACAATTCGGGTCTATTGGATTTGATAATAGAATACTTGGAAGAGGGAGTTGTCAGTTTTTCGTTGCCGATCTCCTCTCCGATATAAATAGACAGCATTTCACGATACCCTTTCTCTGCAGCGTTAGCTTCTTTGATTGTCTGCTTTAGAGTCAAGGCCTGCGCTTCGAGCATATCTACATCACTCTTTAGAGCTACCCCATTTTTTACCATCGACTGAAGTTTTTCGATGTTGCTGTTAATGAGTGCGATGGTCTCGTTGTTTCTTTCGATTTGAGCTTCGATAAGGAGAATGGCAAAATAGATATTCTCTACCCTTTCCCTTACCGAATACAACTGAACATCAAGGGCTGCCTGCTGCACCTCTGAATTAACCTGCGTCACCTCCCGACGCGCTTTGGAACTGCCCCCATCCCAGATGGTCTGATTAAGATCAACACCGATCTTATATTGCAACTTGCTGAGCCCTTTGATAGACTGTCCCATCTGGTTGATGATACCGGTCAACTGACTCGGGAACGATGGCACTATATTTTGAACCGTGCCTTGGGCATATACGTTTAGACCGGGAAGCCAACTTTTGTTGATCTCTGACAGATCTATTTCCTTAGTCGCTTCCAATAGGTCATATTTTTGAATAAGGGGATAATTCTTTTCAGCCTTTGCCACACATTCCTCCAGATTGATTGATGCCGAAGCCTCTGTAGCTGACAGTATCAGAAAAATTCCCGACCAGAGAATCAGTTTAAAAAATCTCATATCACTGTTTTCTTAATTTACACATTATTGTATCGAAATTCTCTTTTTTGCGACTCTCCACAAATTCTTCAATATCATTCATACACCCGCCTAAGATGGCATTTACCAATGGACGAGCCATAAAGGCAAATATATTGAGCGATATTATGTCGAGCATTATTGTTTCTTCATTGATAGGATTTAGTTTCCCTTCCTGCACACCCTTATCTATTAATTTACCCAGTTTGGCGAATAACTGTACACTGAAAGACTTGAGATTATCTTCAACAAATTTGGAAAATTGTGGATTGCGTTGCATCTCTCCTATCAGAAACCCCGGAAGTTCTGGATTTTGGCATAAGAAATCAAGGTGACTGCTGATGATTTCACGCACCACATCCTCAATCTGCGCATTTTCATCCTGCACCGTTACAGACTCAATGAGCATATCATGAAGTTTGGTGGTTTTCTCCTGCAATATTCGCTCAAACAGTTTATCTTTCGTGCGGAAATAATAATGAAGCATCGCATGAGTCACCCCCGCAGCTTCTGCTATACTGGTGGTTCTGGCTCCCGCATATCCTTTGGAAAGAAACTCTTCCTCAGCATACTTAAGAATCTTTTGTTCAGTATCCTTATTGTGCTCTTTAATACCCATTTATCAAACTATCATATTTGTTTAACAATATTGTTAGTGC
>JAIEAO010000003.1 GCA_029071345.1 Muribaculaceae bacterium
GTTAGCGACACCGCAATTTACACCAATTTCATTCAACCATATCAGACTTCTATTTGTTAAATAAATAAAGATTGCAAGAAATGATGTTAATGCAATCCAACTGCTATATAAAACACAAAATCATTAATCTGAAGATATATCAAAATTTAATATTATGAACTTTAATAATTTCACTATCAAATCGCAGGAGGTTGTTCAGAAGGCGATAGACTTCACCAAACAATCCGGACAGCAGCAGATCGAACCTGTGCATTTGCTCAAAGCTATCATCTCTGAGAGCGAGACTATAGTCAACTTCATATTCCAGAAGCTGGGTGCCAATCTCAACGGAGTTAAAATGGGCATCGATCAGGCTATCGCGGCTCTTCCGAAAGTGAGTGGAGGCGATGTAATGCTCAGCCGCGAATCAAACGACGCCCTTCAGAAGTCGGTGGATTATTCAAAATCCATGGGCGATGAATATGTATCGGTAGAAGCAATGCTGATGGGCATTCTTAAGACCCGCTGCAAGGCGTCGCAGATACTGAAGGATAATGGCGTGACCGAAGATGGCTTGGCAGCGGCAATCAAGGAGCTTCGTAAAGGCAACACTGTCAAAGATCAGAGTGCCGAAGAGTCTTATCAGGCTCTCAGCAAGTATGCCATCAACCTTAACGACCGCGCCCGCAACGGTAAGCTCGATCCGGTAATAGGACGAGATGAAGAGATCCGAAGGGTATTGCAGATTCTTTCCAGACGCACCAAGAATAACCCTATGTTGGTTGGTGAGCCCGGTACGGGTAAGACCGCAATCGCCGAGGGCTTGGCCATGCGTATCGTAAGAGGTGATGTTCCCGAAAATCTTAAATCGAAACAGATCTATTCTCTCGATATGGGTGCCCTCGTGGCCGGTGCGAAATATAAAGGTGAATTCGAGGAGCGACTGAAAGCCATCGTAAATGAAGTTACCCAAAGCGACGGTGAGATTATCCTCTTCATCGATGAAATCCATACACTTGTGGGTGCAGGTAAAGGTGAAGGGGCTATGGATGCAGCCAATATCCTGAAACCGGCTCTTGCGCGTGGTGAACTCCGTTCGATCGGTGCAACCACTCTTGATGAATACCAGAAATATTTCGAAAAAGATAAGGCTCTTGAGCGTCGTTTCCAGAAGGTGATGGTAGATGAGCCGGATGAGATGTCGGCAATATCTATCCTTCGAGGTTTGAAAGAGCGTTATGAGAATCATCATAAGGTGCGTATTATGGATGAAGCAATCATTGCAGCAGTTCAGCTGAGTGTTCGCTACATCACCGATCGCTTCCTTCCTGATAAAGCTATCGACCTTATCGATGAGGCTGCTTCCAAGCTTCGCCTTGAGATGGATTCACAACCTCAGGCTCTTGATGAAGCTGCCCGCAAGATCAAACAGCTCGAAATCGAGCGTGAGGCTATAAAACGCGAGAACGACACATATAAACTGAAAGAGATTGATGAGGATCTTGCCAACCTTCGTGACACAGAGAAATCACTCCGTGCTAAATGGCAGGCAGAGAAGACTGAGATCAATAAGATTCAGCAGAACAAGATCGATATTGAGCAGCTGAACTATGAGGCTGACCGCGCCGAGCGTGAAGGCGATTATGCAAAGGTTGCAGAGATCCGCTACTCTAAAATCAAACAGAAAGAGGATGAGAATAAGGCAATCCAGGAGAAGCTGAAAGAGCTTCAGGGTGAAGGCGCCATGATCAAGGAGGAAGTAGACGCCGAGGATATCGCTGAGGTTGTAAGCCGCTGGACCGGTATTCCGGTAAAGAAGATGGCTCAGAGCGAGAAAGAGAAACTTCTCCACCTCGAAGAGGAACTTCATAACCGAGTTGTAGGTCAGGAAGACGCTATCCGCGCCGTATCTGATGCCGTTCGCCGTTCACGTGCCGGGCTTAACGACCCGCGTCGTCCTATTGGTTCATTCATCTTCCTCGGTACAACCGGTGTTGGTAAGACTGAGCTTGCAAAGGCACTTGCAGAATACCTGTTTGACGATGAGGATATGATGACCCGTATCGATATGTCGGAATACATGGAGAAACACTCAGTGTCTCGACTCGTCGGAGCGCCTCCGGGATACGTCGGATATGACGAGGGTGGTCAGCTTACCGAGGCAGTGCGCCGTAAACCTTACAGCGTAGTGCTCTTCGATGAGATCGAAAAGGCCAACCCGGATGTATTCAATATCCTTCTTCAGGTTCTTGATGATGGTCGACTTACCGACAATAAGGGACGATTCATCAACTTCAAGAACACCATTATTATCATGACCTCGAACATGGGTTCGGATATTATCCGTGAAAAGTTCCAAGGCTTCAATGATAAGAATGAGGAGGAGAAAGAGAACGTTATCGCCACCACCAAGCAGGATGTGATGGACCGTCTGAAACAGATTATCCGTCCCGAGTTCCTCAACCGTATCGATGAGACCGTAATGTTCACACCTCTTGACAAGAAAGAGATTCTGGAAATTGTCAACATTCAGGTCAAGAGTGTTCAGAAGATGCTTGCATCCAACGGTATCACGCTCAACGTTACCAAAGAGGCTCTCGATCTTCTCGCTGAAGATGGTTATGATCCCGAGTTTGGTGCACGTCCTGTGAAGAGAACAATCCAGAGAATGGTGCTTAACCAGCTTTCTAAGGACATTCTCGCCCAGAAAGTGGATCGCGAACACCCCATCACGATCGACCGCGAAGGCGACGAACTCGTGTTCAAGAATTAAATTCGTTCCAAAACCTTTAGGATTTGGAACTGATATAGAAAATCAACAACTTTCCCTATTTATGTAACCGAAAGGGCGCGCCGGATTTTACGGGGCGCTCTTTTACTTTACTCCTTATATAATATATAGCAATCCGGATATGCTGTTAAACCTATTGCCCATTTATTTGTTTTATTTATAGAAAGACAATTGAAAACTTAATTATACTATGGAGAAATTTGATGATATTATTAAATCCGAGAAACCTGTTCTCGTTGATTTCTTTGCAACTTGGTGTGGACCCTGTAAGATGATGCACCCCATCCTTGAAGAACTTCACCAGAAAGTAGGAGAAAAGGCACGCATCCTTACAATCGATGTAGATAAGAACGAGCAGCTTGCTGCGCTTTACAACGTACGCTCAGTGCCGACACTGATTATCTTCCAGAACGGAGAAGTGAAATGGCGTGAGGCTGGCGTACATCAGGTGGCACAGCTTGAAGCGGAACTGGAGAAATATTATTAATAAATTCTTATCAAAGGAATAGATCGAAACCAACTTAATCTTGACTATGAGAGACATCGCATTATGTGGTGTCTCTTTTTTATTGAAAACGCATAATACTCAAATTAACTATAATATGAAGCGTAAAGGATTTATCAGTGTAATAACATTAATCGGTCTGATCTTATCCGGATGCGGAGGGAGGCATTCAGCTTCCTCCGATGAGGATATAGATGCTACACTCACCGACAGCATCACAAAAATAATCTCTGCATATCCTGGGGAAATCGGAGTTGCGGTAATAATAAACAACACCGATACAGTTACAGTAAATGATTATAGCATCTATCCGATGATGAGTGTCTTCAAACTTCATCAGGCGATTGCCCTCTGCGATTATTTTGATCGATTCAAGATGCCGCTTGATAGTGTAATTTCAGTATCAAGAAACACTCTTGATGCTGTCACATGGAGTCCGATGTTAAAAGATTATACAGAGTCAGTTATTTCAATTACGGTCAGGGATCTTCTACGATATTCTCTTTCACAGAGTGATAATAACGCAAGCAATCTATTGTTTAAGAAATTCGTAAACGTAAACACTACGGACAGCATTATTTCAACACTTATACCCGATAATACCTTTCAGATCGCATATACGGAAGAACAAATGTCGGCCGATCACTCAAAGGCATATTCCAACTACACTTCTCCCTCCGGAGCCGCCATGATAATCAATAGATTATTCAATGAAAAAGTGATTGGTGAAGAAAAACAAGAATTCATCAAGAAAACTTTAGCGGAATGCACCACCGGCAAAGATCGCATCGTCTCTCCCCTTCTTGATAATGACAGTATATTTGTAGCTCATAAAACCGGCTCCGGTTATATGGCTAATGGCATTCTCGCCGCCCATAATGACGTTGCCTATATAATTCTTCCGAACGGTGTCAGCTACAGTTTATCTGTGTTTGTTAAGGATTTCAACGGCAATGAAACTGAAGCTTCAGAAGTAATAGCAAGTATATCAGCTATGGTCTATCAACTTCTATCTGAATCGTCTGATAAACCTAATTATCCATAATATTTGAGCTGTAATCAATGAATTATCATTATATGAAATAGTCAATTCACTATACAGTTACAGCTATGTACCAAAACAACAACTGATTAGACTACAATAAGTAAAAAATTAAAAATTTCTTAAAATTAACATAAATAATATTAGGATAATTAAATATTAGTTATTAATTTTGCAGACTGAATTTTGGAGGAATTTTGTAATTTTAAA
>JAIEAO010000030.1 GCA_029071345.1 Muribaculaceae bacterium
CCACAGTGGTTTTTATTGTTTCGCCCCTCCGGGGCTTAGAGGAGAGAGGGGTTTCTTACCCCACACTGCACTCGCTTCGCTCGCTTATGCGGGGTTATTATTGATCCACCCCTTCGGGGTTCTTACTTATCTCTTATCACTTAATTACTTATCACTTCTCACTTCTCACTTCTCACTTCTCACTTCGCATAGCCTCTATCCGAAGCTGCCGCCGTTGACCCAGTCTGCTACGGATCCCTCGATCATTGGAACCACATCGACATGATTCTCATTGATGACGCGCAGCAGTATGTTGTATTCCTGAACATGGGTTGCCGAAGGGTGCCATCCCCAGGCACGAAATGCCTTCCCCAAGTCGATTTCAGGAATTACAGTCTCACCGTCGAACTTAATCCTCAGTGTCGGAATCGAAGCATCGGTATATCGCAAGGTCACGAACTCGGCGCGCAATCCGAGTTGGCGCAAAGGCACATCCAGGCGGTAGTCGCTGCAGTCCTGACCTTCCGGAATGCTGAAACCATCGGCCGTGAAAGTCGCAGACTTCGGGTTTAGAGAGTATTTCGTATGAATCCCGGAAAGTTCCATCTCATAGTTTCCGACATAGGGCGGTCGACCGGTCCACTCCACTGTCACGTTCAGATGGCAATGAATGTTTGACATCTCCGTGACAAGAACATTAGTGGCATAGCCGATACGGCTCAGACTCTCCTCGGCACCACGACCATCCGAGTCGATGGAGAAGTGTTTAACACCCCAAAACAACTCATCAGCAATGTCAAAAGCCTGCAGATTTCTCTTTGCCGGAGCGGTATGACGCAATATAAATTGCGAGATTGTCTTCTCTTCGCCATACTCATGGAGAGTGCTCCCTGACATATTTCCTACCGTCACCATCGTATAAGACCCGGGATTCATGTTCAATCCTAAACGGTCGATCTCACTGCTCTGAGGGATTTCGGTGATGAACGTTCCTTCGCCGTCGAAAAGAAAATGTCGCAGTGTATGGATATTATTATGAAAAGCATTAACTCCAAGAGGACGGTAGACAAAATGCATCGTGAGCGGATCGGGACAACAAAGGTCGCGCTCATCCTCCAGCGTGCAGCTACAGAGAACGACGGCCAGTGTCAGCGGGATCACTGCGTGATGCAATATTTCCATTACCAACTTCATCAGGACCGGGGCTACGGTTTATTATTGATTTAAAATCCGACCTTCGGTCTGTGGATGATTCTCACTTCTGTGCGTCGGAGGAGAGGATATACTGTGCGGAGCAGGGCCCGGTAGCCGGGGATGCGCTGAATGGCATGCTTGCGGCTGTCGGGATCCTGACGGAGAGAGAGGATGCGGCGCACCTCATCGCTTTGCCCCCCGGCCACTGACTTCGCGGCAAGGCCCTCCCAGTCGTCGCCGTGGGCGGTAACGGTTATCACGGAGGCAGGGAGAGCGAGATCGGTGGCCACCACTTCCGCAACTCCACGCGCGCGTCGGCCGGAGAGGTGAAGATTGTGGTCGGCGGTATATTCGGGCGACGCATAGCCGTCGATTGCTACCGACAGAATCTCGTGCTCCCGCAGAGGCTCAAGATATTCGCGGACTTCCCGCACCATGGGTTCGTGTCTGTCTACGTCGTAATATATCGTGAAGCGGAGAGTGTCGGGCGCGGCAGGGGCCTTAAAGTCATTAAGTCCCTCGGGGTCGTTAAGTCCCTCGGGGTCGTTAAGAACCACAGGGTCTTCAGCTGGACTGGAGTCATTAGGGTAATAAGTGGCTTTAGCGTCTTTAGAGTCAACTGATTCCTGACCCTTGACGTGGATGGCCTTGCGGCGCGCGGAGGGGATAAGATATGAGACGGAGATGGAGGCCTTGGTAAGGAATCCGAGGTTGCGTGCGCGGTGCGACATGCGCGTGCCGCAGCTTCCGCAGTTGTATTTGTCGTAATTGAGATAGAGCCATCCGGCACCGAGCGATGCACCTACAGTCCAGTCAGGGGCTATGCTCCACTGATGTCCGAACGAAACGCCGGCACCGAGTGCAAAACCTTCGTAGCGGTGGTCGGCGAGGAAACGCGGGAACCGCAGCCCACCGGCATTGAATTGTCCTCCCAACAGATGCACCCCGAGATACGGACCGCTGAAGACACGACCGAACCAGCGTCGCCCCTCACCCGTGAGCAGCCAATGGTGCATCTTCGGGTTGGCGGGGTTGCCGAGGGAGTTGTTATGATTGGGGAAATTTATGGCGTTGTAGCCGAAGGAGAGTGCGCCCGAATAGCGTTCGCTGATCTTCCATTCCGCACCTAAGTTTGGTGTCGCGGTCAGCCAGTGCAGCGCGTTGGTGTTTATGGCCACCCGCGCTGTCGAATCGGGCTCCGCGCCCTTCGCGCAGAAGAGCGGAGCGATGATCAGCAAAAGCGCAAAGATTATGCTTTTACGGTTTAATGAATACTGTATTATTGTGTTGCTCATCAGTAGGTTAGGTGTAGAATAGGTTAATTTAGCTTAGTAAGCTAAATTAATTTTCGGCAACACGCAGACAGTCATAGGATTATGTGGTGTAATATTGTGCATCTGGTCAGGAAAACTGACCAGTTTGACCAATCGGGCCTCGCGGCATCAAAATTTTAACACACGAAAATGGCTGAATTTCAAATAAAATTATTAATTTTGCAATAACAAATGATTTAGCTTACTAAGCTAAATTAACAAAATCGCAAAAATTCCCCCATCCCCGGAAAATATCGAAAAACATCGCCTCTCCTTAGGCTGCAGTTGCAGTCAATTGAGGCTGCGCTGACATCGCCGAGGCAGGCGAGTGTGGCGAATTAAGTCAGTTTTAACACTGTCTTTATTTTCTTTGACGAGAATCGAGTTTATATTTGGCTGTATTGATCTTAATTTATTTTGCAATATGGCTAATATTAAAATTAAAATCCGATTTTCGAAGAAATCACAAGAGGAAGGTATCATTTATTATCAAATCACGCATCAGAACCTGGTGAGACGGATCTCATCGGGGTGTAGAATTCTTGCTCAGGAATGGCACAATGGGGGTATAGTTGTGCCCAGGTCCGGTCCGCGTGTGGAGGAAGTGGCTAAGATACGTTGCAGGGTGGAAGCCGACAGGAATCGTCTTTGCCGGATAATTACGGATTATGATAGCCATTCGGCGGACTATACGGCAGATGATGTGGTGACGGAATATCGGGAATATATGCGTAAATACTCCTTATTTAATTATCTGGAAAGGCTCGGTAGATGGATGAAAGAGTGCGGACGCACGGGCACGGGAGAGAGTTATATCGCCACGCTCCACAGTTTTGCGAATTTCCGGGAGAATGAGGATGTGATGATCGATGCCATAGACGCAACGCTTATCGAATCATATGAGGCATGGATGAAGATGCGCGGGCTGAGCCCGAACAGTATATCGTTTTATCTGCGGGCGTTCCGCGGAGTATACCGCCGCGCTCTGGAGGATATGGGGCTGCCGGATATGAATCCGTTCAAGCGCGTATTCACGGGGCGGGAGCAGACGATGAAACGTGCGGTGCCGATCGATAAGTTGAAGAAGATGAGGCGGATGAAACTGCCGGAGGGTTCGGAGTTGGCTTACAGCCGTGATATGTTTATGCTCAGTATCTATCTGCGCGGCATGAATTTTATAGATATGGCTTATCTCTCGAAAGATAACTTCGACGGCACTTATGTGTGCTATCGCCGGCGTAAGACCAACCGGTTGCTGCGGATAAGGTGGACGAAGGAGATTCAGTCTATTGTGGAGCGTTATGAGAAGCCGGTGGAGCCATATCTGTTGCCGGTTTTTATGGAGCACAGCCATAATCAGATGACTTATTACCGGCGTATTCTTGCGAGAGTTAACCGGCGGCTGCATGAAATCGGGAACAGGCTTGGGCTGACGCGACTGACGATGTATGGCGCGCGCCACAGCTGGGCATCTGTGGCGCGGCAGCGGGGTGTGAACCTTAGCGTGATCAGTGAGGGGATGGGGCATAGCTCCGAATCGACAACCCTTATCTATCTCTCCACGCTCGACACCTCCGCGCTCGATTATGCCAACCGGGTGGTCGCAAGGTCGATACGGTGAGAGGTGAGAAGTGAGAGGTGAGAGGTGAGAGGTGAGAGGTGAGAAGTGAGAGGTGAGAGGTGAGAAGTGAGAGGTGAGAAGTGAGAAGTAGGGTCGCGGCATGCCGCGACCGCATCACTCCATCTCGCCGTAGCCGGAGCTGTCCATCGGTTCGCTGTTGTTGCGGTTGCTCTTGCGGTTCTGCTTCATGTTGCCGAAAGAGTATTTGATGGTAAGGCCGAGTGTGCGGCCGGCGCGCCAACGTTTGGAAGTCTGGGTGTAGCCGGGGCCATAGATGGTGCTCTTCCACTTGCGAGAGTCGAAGATGTCGCGGCAGTTGAGCGAGAACGACCAGTTGCCTGCAATCTTGCGGATACCGCCGTCGACATACCAGCCCCCGTCGTGCGACCCCTGTGCCTCCTTATGACCCGATGAGTAAGAACCTGTAACCTGCAGCGACATTGACCACGGCAGCTTCACGCCGGCCATGATGCGCGCATCCCATGCGAAGCTGTTCTGCTTGTCGTTGGAGATGGTGACGGGGTTGCCGTTTTCAGTGATGAGACTGTAGCTCCAGCCGCTGATATGGTTGTTGTAGAGGTTGATGGTGGTGGTGAGGTCGAGCTTGCTGCGGAAGAGTGAGTTTTTAACCACGATCTCGCAACCCGAGTTGGCCATCTTCGAGACATTAGCCCAAGTGGAGTACATCACATCCTGATCCATGTAGGCGATGCGGTTCATCATATTGTCGGCTGTGCGGAGATAGGCCGAGAGGGAGATGAGATGATTGGTCCATGTCTTGAGGTAGTTGAGCTCAAACGAATTTGAATACTGCGGCTCGAGCTCCGGGTTACCGAACGAGATGCTCGTAGGGTCGGAGATGTTGCGGAAAGAGTTGAGCTGTCCACCCCACGGACGGCGGATGCGGCGTGTATAGTTGATCTGCACCTCGTTGTCTTTCGGAAGAGAGTAGGAGAGGAAGAGCGAGGGGAAGAGAGCAAAGAAATTTTTCTTGTATTCGGGGATTTCGTCGCGGTTTTCGCCGTATCCGAGCGATTTGGTGCGCACCTGCCAAGATTCCGAGCGCAGGCCGGCGGAGAAACTGAAATCTTTCACCTTACCGCCCAATGTGGCGTAAAGGGCCGAAACGTTGTTGGTGTAGATAAAACGGTTATATAGAGCCTGATCGATCTGCATTATGCCGTCCGCGTCAGGGCGCGTGGTTTCGTTCGGGGTGTTCTCATGGCCGTAATTGCCGTTATATCCGGCTTCGAGTTTGAGCCAGTCGGTGAGTTGTTTGGTGTAGTCGAGTTTTGCCTCCCACGAATTGGTGTTAAGATCCATGTTCTGCTCACGGCTTGTGAAATCTTCCGCCCCGTCGGGCCATTTCTCGGTCTCATAATAGCCGTTCCACTGCGGACCGCCCCAATGATTGAACGACACCATAGCCTCGAGAGTGTGTTTGTCGCTCCATCGGTGAGTATAACCCCATTCCACATGCGCGCCACGGGAATTGCTGTGGTTGCGCGAGAGCTGGTCGTCACTGAGCCAGTGGTTGGGAATGTTGGAAGAGAAGAGTGTGGAACTATGTCCATAGCGTCGGCCAAGCATACCGAATCCGTTGACATATACCTCATCATTGTCGGTGATATGGTATGTGGCGCCGAGACGGAAGAAAAGGTTGTTGCCATGCGAGCGGCTGTCGCCGTCGGAGTTAGAGAATGTGCCGTCGTCAAAATATCGGCGTGATTCGGAGCCTCCGCTACCGTGGCGCATACGGAAACCGAGCGATGCGAATGTATCCCACTTGCCGGTGTTGAAATTGATGCTTGCCGATGCATTGCCGCCACCTCGGGTGTTACCCCCTAACTCCGCGCTACCGAAATATCCGGCCTTGCGGTCTTTCTTGAGGATGATGTTGATGATGCCGGCTGTGCCCTCCGGACTGTATTTTGCAGAGGGGTTGGTGATGACTTCTATACGCTCGATGCTCTCGCCGGGAATCTGCTCAAGAATCTGGGCGCGGTTGTCGGCGGTGAGTCCGGAATCCTTGCCGTTGATCCAGATGGTCACCGAACTGTTGCCACGCAGCGACACCTCGCCATCCTGATCCACCTCTACCGAGGGTATCGACTCCAGCAACTCGCTGGCACTCTGACCGGCAGCCACAACGTTGGCATCAACGGTGAAAACCTTGCGGTCGAGCTCGAAACGCATCTGACTGCGCACTCCCTCCACCACAAGCTCCTTAAGCACCTTAGAATCGTCGGCCAGATGGATAGTGCCTAAACTGATATTGCCGTTGCTTATCTTGACGGGGCGCTCCTGATTGATGCTTCCCACATTCATAATCTTCACGATATAAGAGCCGTCGGGAAGGCCGGTGAGGGTGAATTTGCCGTTTTCATCGGAAGAAGCCACAATCTGCAGCGGTTTCTTACCTGATGCGTCAAATACCTGGACAGTAACGAAATCCATCGGTTCGCCCGTGGATTTATTCACGATAGTGCCGGTGACGTTACCCTTCGCCGAAGCCATCAAAGGAACAGCAAACGCCGCCGCAATAAGAATATTCTTAGCTTTCATCAATTTCGCAACCTATTAATTTTTACAAGTAGAATCGAATGCCCTAACAAATTTTTAGACACACAAACCTAATTTAAGACTCCATCAGCCCCAAAAAGTTTAATCCACCCCAATAATAATTATTAGTTATTTCGGACGAATCATTGATTGGCGGTAATGATAGCTGGATAGATAATAGCCTTTCAAAGTCTCAGACAAGTATGACCTATTAATGAGAGCATCTGCCTTGTCATTAGGGGAGGAAAAGCGGATTATCTCTTGCAGGATCAACTTCTCGGGCAATCCGAGTCGTCTTCCTAATTCTGAGAAATCCTTGCTTGAAACCTGTCGAGTATCCGATAGATACATCCCTTCTTTGAACAATCCTTTTTCGAGTGCAAAGATTCGGGGCTCGTAAATTTGCAGGGAGGTGTTTAGGAGATCGTAAGCCGGAGATAAACGATATTCTTTGCCATCACTTATCAAACTGAAGTTTTTGAGATGGGCATCATCATTCAGCGTTATGAAATTAAAAAGAACGACTCTGAAAAATCTGAGTAAATCGACCATTGCAGACTTGACGTACCTTCTTATAATTTCGCCACACTCCTCATAACTTGCATTGCAATATTTGAAATCGGAACCGCCGTTAGCCTTTGTTAATCCGAGCAAAGAGGCAAAATCCTCTAATGCGTATTTCCCTCCCGGATGCACGTCAAACCGTTTGGTTATATATGCTTCCTGATTATCCTTAAACCAACATAAGCCGTTGGTCGCGGTCTCGATGCCATAAATCTGCGACGCAAGCTGCATCGTCAGGTTTTCGTTAGCCGCGCAAAATTCCGCATTGATTACGTGATAGCCTGTAGGGCGAGGTTTTAATATATAGCTGCTTTGTTCATTTTCAACGGAATACCTGAGATTATCATTCTCGTCCAAAATGAATCCGAATTTAGATTGCGCTCCGGATAAAGATAATCTACCGGAATTCTCTAATGCCTGTTTTCCATCGGAATTTGAAGATGAAGGGGATGAGAAATTCAGTATATGGCTGACCTTCTTCCCATCGAACAAGTTTTTTAGAGCTGATGGAGAGTAGGAGGTAAATCCATTGGACAATAATGACGGGCAACGGGTAATTTCCATAATTCAGAGCTTAATTTATAGGTTCAATCGTCACTGCTCCAGGGGTGTCGTGACAGGCCGTTTCCAATAAAATCCCAAAATCATCGTCCTTATCTATCTTAAGATAAGACGACTGCATCACGCGGTTCTCTCCCTCCGAAAGCATATTGAAAAAGTATGGAAATAAAACTTTAGACCGATAGGTGTCATCGGTCAGTGGCATAGTGAGACTTATCGGCTCTCCGTTTTGATGTCGATATTTTTCATCATATTTAAACCGATATTCCCGAGGACTGTCGGTCTCGGTCAGAATACCGGCATATACTCCATGCACAAATACTTTACACTGCCTCATCTCAATCAGTCTTTAAATTTTATGTCAACTGTTAATCCCATAGTGTCGAGAACCGATAATATAGTTTCGATCGTAGGGTTGCCATTGCCCCGCTCGATAGCTACAAGTGTATTTAATCCTATACCGGCTAATGTAGCCAACGTAGGTTGATCAAGATTTAATTTCTTGCGTCTTGCTTTTATAATTTCCCCTAATTCCAGTTTATTCATAATTTGAAAATCACAGTATATTGTGATTTTGATGCAAAATTAATAAAATTACCACGCAATTCCAAGTAAAATCACAGTATATTGTGATTTTTTTTGCTTCTGCTCATATTAATTTCTCGGAGAAATTGGGTGATTTTATTTATTGGCAGTAAATAAATGAGTTTTAATTAGTGATATTAGGCGATGCAGGGATGGAAATAAGGAAAAATTTCCGTAATTGAAAATATTTGATTAATTTTGCATTCTAGTTAGCAGTTTTCAGTTGTCAGTTATCAGTTGTCAGATATATGTTGCTGAAAATCGAAATCTGAAAACTTATCACCGAAAACTGAAGACTGAAAAGTAACGCTGGCACTACGTGACAGCGAAAAGTATATGCCGCCATGGAGTGTCGGCGCTACTGAAAACTGAAAACATAAAACTGATAACAGAAATATATGAAAGCGTATGTATTCCCGGGCCAGGGTGCCCAGTTCGTAGGGATGGGAAAGGATCTCTATGAGAACAATGCCGAAGCTAAAGAACTTTTCGAGAAGGCTAACGAGATTCTCGGTTTCCGTATCACAGACCTCATGTTTGAGGGCACTGAGGATGACTTGAAGCAGACTAAGGTTACTCAGCCTGCCATCTTCCTTCACAGCGTGCTGCTCGCGAAGAGCCTCGGCGATGAGTTCAAACCTGACATGGTTGCAGGTCACAGCCTCGGTGAATTCTCTGCTCTCGTAGCTGCCGGTGCTCTCAGCTTTGAGGAGGGTTTGAAGCTCGTTTCGAAGCGTGCCCACGCCATGCAGAAGGCTTGCGAACTCCAGCCCTCTACAATGGCTGCCGTGCTCGCCCTTCCCGATGAGAAAGTGGCTGAGCTTTGCGCTGAGGTTGACGATGTTGTTGCCCCCGCAAACTATAACTGCCCCGGTCAGGTGGTAATCTCCGGCACTATGGAGGGTATCGACAAGGCTTGCGAGAAGATGCTTGCCGCCGGTGCGAAGCGCGCGCTGAAGCTGAAAGTGGGTGGTGCTTTCCACAGTCCCCTCATGCAGCCCGCTCAGGAGGAACTCGCAGCCGCTATCGAAGAGGCTAAGTTTGAGACTCCCGTATGCCCCGTTTACCAGAACGTTGACGGCAAACCTCACACAGACCCCGAGGAGATCAAAGCCAACCTCATCAAGCAGCTCACCGCTCCCGTGCGTTGGACTCAGGATGTAGAGGCAATGGTAGCAGACGGTGCCGATGAGTTCGTAGAGCTCGGCCCGGGTTCAGTGCTCCAGGGTCTTGTGAAGAAGATCAACCGCGGTGTCGCCACATCAGGAATGCAGTAATTTTTGAGGTATTAGGCATTAGGTTTTAGGCTTTAGATAAAAGTCTAAAGCTAAATTAATTAAGGTGAGATAATAATTGATAGCCTTAAGAATTACCTAACGCCTAAAGCCTAACACCTAAAGCCTAAAGTTATGAACATTGCTATAGTAGGAGCGAGCGGAGCTGTGGGTCAGGAATTTCTGCGCGTGCTTGACGAGCAGAATTTCCCGATCGATAATCTCCGTCTGTTCGGCTCCAAACGAAGCGCCGGAAGTGTACGCACATTCCGCGGCAAGGAGTATGTGATCGAAGAACTCACTCACGATTCCGACTTCTCGGGTGTGGATATCGCCTTCACCTCGGCAGGTGCCGGCACGTCGAAGGATTATGCCGACACCATCACGCGCCACGGCACGCTGATGATCGACAACAGCTCTGCCTTCCGCATGGATGAGGATGTGCCTTTGGTGGTTCCCGAGGTCAACGGTGCCGACGCACTCGACCGTCCGCGCAACATTATCGGTAACCCCAACTGCACCACAATCCAGATGGTGGTTGCGTTGAAGCCGATCGACGACCTCAGCCATATCCGCCGTGTGCGTGTCGCTACTTATCAGGCGGCCAGCGGTGCGGGGGCAGCTGCGATGGAAGAGCTCAAGACGCAGACCGCGCAGCTCAGCCGTGGCGAAGCGCCGACGGTAGAGAAATTCAAGCATCAGCTTGCCTTCAACGTCATCCCTCATGTCGATGTCTTCACCGACAATGACTACACCAAAGAGGAGATGAAGATGTTCAACGAAACGCGCAAGATAATGCACTCCGACATCAAGGTGTCGGCCACTTGCGTTCGTGTTCCCGTGCTCCGCGCCCACAGTGAGGCTGTATGGGTTGAGACTGAGTCCCCGTTGACTCTCGAAGCCGTAAGGGAAGCGTTTGAGAAAGCTCCCGGATTGGTGGTGATGGAAGAGAAAGAGGGTGTGAAATACTACCCGATGCCTCTGCACATCGCCGACAAAGACCCGGTGTATGTAGGGCGTCTGCGCAAAGATCTCTGCGACGACTGCGGCCTCACGTTCTGGGTTGTTGGCGACCAGATAAAGAAAGGGGCCGCACTCAACGCCGTGCAGATCGCGCAATGGCTACTCGTCAACGATCCGCGCTTCCAAAAATAAACTTCGATTTTCCCAATAGCAAAAGGATGGATTTCCAAATGGATTTCCATCCTTTTTTTAATTGCGGTCTGTAGATTTTAGCGTATCCGTCCGAAAAGCGCCGACTTGGTATTATATACGAAAAAAGCCGATCGTTGAGATCGGCTTTTGGTGTATTATAGGTTGACATGACACGCCATGTCCCTGTGTTTTTTTCTTTGCGGAGGTTAGGAAACCTCCGCTACGGGATGATTAGTCCTGGTTGAGGTTTACGCGCTTGAACTCTACTGCTACGAGGCCTTTCATCTCTTTGTCGAGGTACTGGCCTACGGTTACAGTTGCGTCGCGGTGGTATTCCTGCTCGAGAAGTACGTTCTCTTTGTAGTATTTGTTGATACGACCGTTAACGATGTTGTCGATCATCTGCTGGGGAAGGTTAGCGGCTTTCTGCTCTGCAGTGGCTGCCATGATTTCGCGAGCCTTGGCTGCGTCTTCCTCTGTGATCCAACCTTTTGTGATGTTGGATGCGATGTGATCGTCGCTGTCGAAGTGGTTGGGGTTGAAGCCGGCTTTCTTGAGAGCGTTCTCTACGGCTTTGCGAACCTGCTCAGTCTTGGTTTTTTCGATAGCGACAGCCTTCTCTTCTTCGATAACCGAAGCGGGAACTGCCTCACGGTTAACTGCTACGGGGTTCATAGCTGCTACCTGCATTGCTACCTCTTTACCAACTTCAGCAGATACGCCTTCGAGGTTGAAACCTACGATTGTTGCGAGTTTGTTGCCGAGGTGATCGTAAGCAGCTACGCTGGGAGCGGCGATGCACTCGTAAGCGCCGAGTTCCATCTTCTCTCCGGTCTTACCGATTTCGTCGGTGATGTGCTCTTCGATAGTGCGGTTGTCATCGAGTTTGAGAGCCTTAACCTCGTCAAGGGTTTTAGCACCGGCTGCAACTGCGGCGTCGAGGATAGTCTTTGTGAGGGCGCGGAAAGACTCGTTCTTTGCAACGAAGTCTGTTTCGCACTTGAGAGCTACGATAGCTGCGAAGCCTTCTTTAACAGCTGAGAGTACGCAACCCTCTGCTGCCTGACGATCTTCACGCTTAGCGGCTACTGCCTGACCTTTTTTGCGGATGATTTCGATTGCTGCCTGAATATCGCCGTCGGTCTCTGCGAGGGCGTTCTTGCAGTCCATCATACCTGCGCCGGTCATGGTGCGCAGTTTCTTGATATCTTCTATGCTAACTGCCATAGTATCTTTATGATTTTATCTGTTATGACTAATAAATAGTTAAGGACCTTAAGGCCTTCAAGGTCATAAGGTCCTTAAAGACATTTAAGGATTGGGATTAAGCTTCAGCAGCTTCTTCCTCTTTCACTTCCTCTTTTACTTCAACCTCAGCGGGAGCTGCTGCACGCTCTTCGTTGCGGCGAACGCGACGGCGTTTGCCTGCTGCGGGAGCATCGCCTTCCTCTTTGTCTTCGGGAGCGTCGATCTTCTCAACCTTGCGCTCTTCGAGACCCTCAGCCATTGCGCCGCACACAGCGTCGAGGATAACCTCGATGCTCTTTGAAGCGTCGTCGTTAGCGGGGATTACGAAGTCGATATCCTCGGGGTTAGAGTTTGTATCAACGATAGCGAACACGGGGATACCGAGACGTTTAGCCTCAGCAACGGCGATGTGCTCTTTCATCACGTCAACCACGAAGAGAGCGTGGGGGAGACGTGCGAGGTCTGCGATAGAACCGAGGTTCTTCTCGAGTTTTGCACGCTGACGGGTGATCTGGAGTTTCTCGCGCTTTGAAAGGTTGTCGAAAGTGCCGTCTTTCTCCATCTTGTCGATGGTGGTCATTTTCTTCACAGCCTTACGGATTGTGGGGAAGTTGGTGAGCATACCGCCGGGCCAGCGCTCAATCACATAAGGCATGTTGATTGATTTAGCTTTTTCAGCGATAGTCTCTTTGGCCTGTTTCTTTGTAGCTACGAAGAGCACTTTCTTGCCGCTCTTTGCGATCTGCTTGAGAGCTGCGGCTGCCTCTTCGATTTTAGCTGCCGTTTTATAAAGGTCTATGATGTGGATACCATTGCGCTCCATGAAGATGTAAGGAGCCATTGCGGGATTCCATTTACGTTTGAGGTGACCGAAATGACATCCTGCTTCGAGGAGCTGGTCAAATGTGGGTGTTGCCATTTGTTTTTTTGATGTTTGTTTACGTTCTGTTGGTAATTCAATCTGAGAGTAGGGAACGTGTCCATCTCGCAGATTTAGATGCTAAACACATTTTAGTTTTCAGATTTCAGCTCGAAGTTTTCAGATTTCAGAAAAATTAGCAAGCCACTGAAAACTGATAGCGGAAAACTGACCACTGATATCGATTAACGTTTCGAGAACTGGAAGCGTTTGCGAGCTTTGGGACGACCCGGTTTCTTACGCTCTACGGCACGCGGGTCGCGAGTCATGAAGCCTTCTGCACGGAGTGCGGGTTTGTCCTCGGGGTTGATCTTTACGAGCGCGCGGGCGATAGCGAGACGAAGAGCCTCAGACTGGCCTTTGTAGCCGCCGCCGTCGAGGTGCGCGTTGATGTCATATTTCTCTACGCAGTCAAGGGTGTTGAGCGGCTGCTTTACGATATACTGAAGGATTGAAGAGGGAAAGTATTCCTCTAAGGGGCGTTTGTCGATAATGATTTTACCAGTACCCTCAGTAAGATAAACACGAGCTACGGCAGCTTTACGGCGGCCAATTGCATTGATTTTTTCCATCTTCTTTTATTAAAATTTCAGTTTAGTGATGTCGATTAAAGTGGGGTTAACATCAGCGAAGGGATGTTCCGCACCGTTGTAAACGTAAAGGTTGTTGAGCTGAGCGGCGCCAAGTTTAGTCTTGGGGAGCATGCCTTTAACCACTTTGATGAAGAGGGGGTGACGACCTGCCTTAACAGTCTTCTTGTTAGATTTCGCCATGAGGTCGGCAGGAGTGAATGAGCGCTGACCGCCGGGATAGCCGGTGTAGCGGAGATATTCACGTTTCTCCCATTTGTCACCGTTGAGGATGACTTTGTCGGCGTTGATAACGATCACGTTGTCGCCGCAGTCGAGGTTGGGAGTGTAATCAGGTTTGTTTTTGCCGCGAAGGATCTTGGCAATCACTGAGCAAAGACGGCCGAGTACCATGTCGGTTGCGTCGATAACCACCCAGTTCTTTACGATTGTAGCGGGGGTGGCTGAAAGTGTCTTATAGCTTAAAGTATCCACTTTTAATTTTTAGGTTTAAATTAATGTTTAAATGCCACAAAATCAGATTGTTGGTCGGCCAAAACCAACGGCATCCTCTTTCGTAGCCAACTAATTTGGATAAAATCGGCTTGCAAAATTACAAAAAAAATCGCTAACCACAAAGCGGTCAGCAATTTTTTCTTTGCAAAAGTTCATTATAAGTATGCCGGCGAGTGGGGTTACGGGTGAATGGGGCGGTACGCACCGGGGTCAGAGCATTATCATGATGCCTGTGGAGAATGACTGGAAATCCAGCCCGGTTTTGGATTTCAGAACGTTCAGGGGTGCGTATCTCGCATAGATGCCGATGCTGTTCCAGTGTATGGCCCCGAAGAGATCAACTGTAACAGGACGTTGGCCGATTCGGCGTGTGGTTATATCATATTTCTCATCGCCTATGCGATAATTGGTATTGAGTGAGCCGTATGTGTTGAAATTTATGATAGGTCCTAATGTGAAACCGCAGTTGTTTTTTCGGCCAAATCTAAGAGTATAGAGCACCGGGATTTGGAGAGAGAATGTGTAGAGTCTTGAACTATGCTCACTCTCTCCGTCGCCAAACGATGGGAGAATAATTGTGCCGTCGGACTGCTTGCGGAAGTATCTGCCATTGTTCATAAGATAATTTTTGGTATCGATTCCCAGTCCGAAGGAGATGCTGTTTCGACCCTGTCGCCACCTTGCTCCTAAAACCATCAACCAGGAAAATTCGAGACTTCTGCCCATTGATGTGTCAAGTTCGGGAACATCATTGAGGGGTGTGACAAACCCTAAGCCGAGACCCATCGACACCAGGCTCCATTGGCTTTTCCCTTTCTTTCCAAGTGTGATACCGAAATCGAGATGACGGGTTGCTGTGTAGCATGTGGTCTCGTGGTTTTCCGGGCTGGGAATATCGTAGGAAAGGGTATTTGCGCTCCTTTCGGCATTAAGGAAATTTATTTGCACTTTGCGCCCCTCGATCTCAACCACCTCCAAGTCCTGAATGTCCTTAAAAACAGATGAAATATAATCAAATGACCATTTCTTACCGGGGGATGTAGCTGTATAATAAAAGTTGTCTTCGGTGCCGTTCAATCTTTTGACAGTGATGCGCACTTCAGACTTGCAGGTCTCTATGCATAGTTCTTTAGCAGAGCGGGCGGTTGCTAAAGTGTCGGTGATGATGGTTGTGTCGTCGACTGCGGATTGACCGGTAGCAGCATGAGCAAATGCCGACAGGAGAAGAGAGGATAAAACAAAGAATATTCGGTTGATCATAATAGTTTAATTAAATGCGTTATAGTGGATTGGTTAATGTATAGCCGCAGATTGATTATTATCTTCGGCCAACTTTTTTCGACATATTCTGAATGAGGTTGGAGACATATCGTTCCGATGCTTTCCCCTCGAGGTAGACTACAAGTACATTTTCCTCGCCGACGGCCGCGGTGTTCAGGTAATAGATATACCTGTTGATCTTATTTTTTCCCGAGCCGATTGGCTTCAACATATAGAAGGCGAAATACAGTTGACCGTTTTTATACTTGATATTTTTGCCGATTGCTCCGGCTCCGTCCTTTTCCACAAGTTTTTGAATCATTGAAGCATACCGGGATGCCGGGGCTTTGAACGAGGCCATGAGCCGCAGTTGGTTGCGCGTAAGGAAGGAGCCGTTGTCGCTTATCAGGGTTTCTGTCACTGTGGGGTCGGAAGAATATCTGCCTCCGAAAAACTTATTGATTTCGAGCCCCGCCTGAGCCGATGCACCCAAAGAGCAGAAAACCGCCATAAACACAGCAATGATTATTCGGACCATAAATGGTTTATACTTTTTCATATCATATTCTTTTTCTTATAGATCAGATATCCAATGAAGCCTCACTTCCCATAGGGCTTGCGCCCGCGGCATTTTCCAAGCCGAAAGCCTCGCCTGATTCGAACTCTTGAACGATGGCGCTGAAGTCATCGAGGTCTTCATAAGTCTCGAGTTGCATCTCCCGGGATCCTTTGTCAAGTTCTTTTAAATCTTGTGCAAGGATATCCATCACTGCCTCCTCATCTGTGATTTGTTTTCCGTTCACGTATGCGATACACTCTCCCGCCCGGTTGTTTCCCGAAGACATAAAATCCTTGACCGGCGTCAATAATACGGCAACCAAAATGACTGCGGCAACGGCAGCCGCTGCCTTCAGCGGGGTGTGGAATAGACTCTTTGTTTTCCTATTCGAGCCGCTCTCTTTGGCTTTTACAGAAGACTTAATCGTGCGGAATCCTATCACGGCCTTTGCCGCCTCTATTTCCGGGTGACTCAGGGAAACGAGTGCAAGTTCCCGGCGTAGGGCTGTCTCCTCCTCATCCGATAACCTGCAGTCGAAATAGAGCTCTATCTTATTAAGGAGAATTGCTAAATTATCACTATCTTTCGCATCCATAGCTTTCTATTTTGTTCTACTTATGTAAATCTCTCTTAAAATCTTTCTCGAACGGCTGAGAATGGCCCTGACATTCTCTTGAGTCAGATTCAGCTTTTGAGCCACTTCGGCATATCCGACGTTCTGCACATCGTGCAAGATGAAGATTTCATATTGGCGCTGGCTGAGCACCTCGGCGCTGAGTTTGATGAGCGCGCTGCAGATCTCTTCATTCTCATTGTGAGGGGTGTCCGGTGACTCAAATAGATCAGGTATATACTCCTCAGGGAGAGGTGTAAACTGCCGTCGTTGGCGAAGTGAACTGATTGCTGAATTCCTAACCACTGTGTGACTCAATTTCAAGGCCTCGGTTTCCGACTCAATATCGGGATGCGTGGTCCATAGTTTGCAGAACGCATCCTGCAGAATGTCGTCTGCCTCTGTCGGATTACCTGTAATCCGAACCGTAGAACCTCGCAATCGATCGCGAAACCGGGTGAACACTGATATCAGGGCTGACTTTTCCAAAAGCTTCAGGTTAGAGAAATTTTAATCAGTTTACACCCTATTAACGCACCTATGCGGATGTTGTGACAAAATCCGCCAAAAAATTTTTGTTGACTCTCAACGTGCCGATAAGAGAATATAGCAAATGTTGGCTATTCCGCTAACATTTGTTATATTTGTAATCTCAATATCATAGGAGATATATGGCGGAGACATTAGATATAAGGTGGAGGCAAAGATTTCAAAATTTTCAGAATGCTTTGAAAAGGCTTGCCGAAGCTGAAAATATTATCGGATCGGTTATTTGTGGACCTATCCAAGATTCTGAACTGCAACTTTTAAAGGAGGGGCTTTTGCAGCGTTTTGAATTCACGCAGGAACTGGCATGGAAGGTAATGAAGGATTATATGGAATATCAAGGCATCGAGGGAATAACAGGTTCGAGAGATACCTTCCGCAATGCCCTGAAGCTTGGAATAATCAACGATGAGCGTTGGCTTAATTCCATCACTGATCGCAACATTACCAGCCACGCATACGATGAGACGGAGGCCGGTATTATCTATGACAATGTTATGGATGTATATATCCCCTTGTTTCTTGCCTTTGAGAAATATATGACAGAAAATGCGCGGTAATATATGGATACTGAAATCGAGAAGCGGACCGGTCTGAAAGAGAAGGATATTGCCTTATTAAAGGAGATTCTGTTTTCAAACGCAGCGGTTGAAGATGCCGTCATATACGGTTCAAGGGCAAAAGGTTGTTGGAAACCGTTTTCGGATATAGATATTACCCTAATAGGAGAAAATATTACACACTCCGACCTTATAGGACTAATGATGAAATTTGAGGATTCGGCATTGCCCTACATGGTTGACCTAAACATCTTCTCATCGCTGTCAAATCCTGCCCTCCGCGACCATATTTCCCGCGTAGGCATCTCCCTAAGAAAAATCTGATTTCCCTGACTCTGATTATATTTTGATTGTTCCGTATTGTTGTTGCGGACGCGATATATCGCGTCCCTACATATCACATATCACTACTTACTTCTCGCATATCGCATCTCAGACAACTCAGTTATTAGGGGATTAGATTTCCAAATGAATAATTTCATACAAAATTTGTTTAAAAACTAATTAATTACTAAATTTGCAATGCTCACTTAAGTTAGCGTAAATATGTAAGCGTTTTTTGCTTTATCCTTTACTGGAAATCGCCAATTTTCAAACTACTAAGGAGAAAGCAGTCAAAGGACGCTCATGCTTGTCGTATGTCCGCTCCCCGACAAGGGGAATCGATATCCGGTGTGGCGTGGGAGTGGACTGTTTATTTAGTAGTTAGGCGTTTGGCGATGCCTCCAGTAAAATAAACAAGAACATCATTCCACGTATTCTATGTTAAATTCCAAATAATTTTGGGATTTTTTGACCTAATGGACATTTTGAGTGATGAAAATGTCTCTAAAAATCACTAATGGACATTTCGGGTGATATTCTCCATTTT